>JBBRZV010000012.1:0-59955 GCA_038236365.1 Actinomycetales bacterium
CGCCGTGCTGACCGAGGGCGGGACCCACGGGCGGGGCGGGCGTCGCTGCGCCGGCCTGGATCTGCAGCTTGATGAAGCCGGAGATCTTCTTCTTCTTGGGAGGCATTGTCTGGGTCCTTGTTTGCTGGGGATTGCGGGTGGCTCTGGATACTACGGATGGTGCGCCAGGACCGACGTCAGACGTCAGACCTGCGACGCTCACTCAGAGCTTGGCGACCTGACTGAACGAAAGCTCGACCGGTGTCTCGCGGCCGAAGATCGAAACCAGCACCTTGAGCTTCTGGCTCTCGGGGTTGATCTCGGAGATGGTGGCGGGGAGGGTCTCGAACGGGCCCTCCATGACGGTGACGGACTCGCCCACCTCGAAGTCGACGATCTGGGTCTCGCCGGCCTTTGCTCCCCCCGCGGTGCCTGAGGCATCGCCAGGGGTCTCGAAGATCGGGTTGAGCATGGTGTAGATCTCGTCGTGCGAAAGGGCCACCGGCTGGTGCGTGTGACCCACGAAGCCCGTGACACCCGGGGTATGACGTACCGCGCCCCAGCTCTCATCGGTCAGCTCCATACGGACCAGGACGTACCCGGGCATCCGAACGCGGGTGACCTGCTTGCGCTGGCCGCCCTTGATCTCGGTGACGGTCTCCATGGGGACCTGTACGTCGAAGATGTACGGCTCCATGTTCAGCGAGGTCACCCGAGTCAGGAGGTTGGCCTTGACCCGGTTCTCGTAGCCGGCATAGGAGTGGATGACGAACCAGTCGCCTTCCTGCATCCGCAGGGTGGCACGGAACGCGGCTTCGTCCTCGATGTCATCGTCGACGTCACCCGGCTCACTCGAATCGGCGTCAGCCTCTAGGGCCACATCGGCGTCAGCCTCTACGGCCACGTCGACGTCAGCCTCTACGGCCACGTCGACGTCGGCCGCCTCGGCTACGTCGACGTCCTGCTCACTGTCGGCGGGCAGGTCGGCTGAGACCTCGGAGGTCTGCTGCTCGGACACGCTGATGACCTACTTCCTGACTTCTGGACTGACCGATCGCAGTTTTCCTGCGATCGCGCTGTTGGCTGGGGTGCTACCTATCGAATGGGAAATGTTACGTACCGAATGGGCCAATGCAATTTTCCGAATGGGGGCAATGTCATTTACCGAAGGCGAGAGCGATCAGCTTGATGAACACCTGGTCGAGGCCCCACACCATGCCCATCACGACCGACACGAAGACGATGACCACAGAGGTGTAGGTCACCAGCTCGTGACGAGTCGGACGAACGACCTTGCGGAGCTCGTCCAGGATCTGGCTCATGAACAGGGCGATCGACCCGAAGAACCGACCCACCGGATTGCCCCGACGTGGGCCCTCACGGCGCGCGCGACCGGAGCCAGCGGTATCTGCTGCTCTCGTCTCGGTCACAGTTCCTCATCTCTTGCTGTCGGGGACACCCGTGAGCCAAGGCTCCCGGAACGCCACACCGACATTCCTGTCGGATCGGATAACGCAGGGCAGGAGGGACTCGAACCCCCAACCGCCGGTTTTGGAGACCGGAGCTCTACCAATTGAGCCACTGCCCTATGTGCGGTTGTACTGATGGGCGCACAGTTCGTGCTGACACATGTGGTGTCGGGAGGCCTCGGGGCATGCCTGAGCATGGTTGTCGTCAACCACCCAGTGGGTGAGCATACGCGAGGTCGACGGCCCAAGGCGAACTCGGCTTGGCGGCGGTGACCGGCCCGCGGACGCGCTCCACGCGGCATACGAAGGTCTGGGAACATTGAGCCGTGACTGAACCCGCACCACGCACCCGAGTCTCCCGCCGAATCGGCTCCATCGCCGAGTCGGCGACTCTCGCCGTCGACGCAAAGGCAAAAGCACTCCGGGCTGAAGGCCGCCCGGTCATCGGCTTCGGGGCGGGCGAACCCGACTTCCCAACCCCTGACTACATCGTCGCCGCCGCTGTGGCAGCAGCCCAGGATCCGGCAAACCACCACTACACGCCGGCGGGCGGGCTGCCCCAGCTCAAGAAGGCGATCGTCGACAAGACCTTCCGCGACAGCCACTATGTCGTTGCGCCCGAGCAGGTGCTCGTGACCAACGGCGGTAAGCACGCCGTCTACAACACTTTCGCCACCCTGCTCGATCCCGGTGACGAGGTTCTGCTCCCGTCGCCCTACTGGACGACCTACCCCGAGGCGATCAAGCTCGCCGGCGGCATCGCGGTCGACGTCTTCGCCGGTGAGGATCAGGACTACAAGGTGAGCGTCGAGCAGCTCGAGTCCGCCCGAACGCCCAGGACCAAGGCACTGCTGTTCTGCTCCCCGTCCAACCCCACAGGCGCTGTCTACTCCCCCGACCAGGTCCGCGAGATCGGCCGATGGGCCGTGGCCAAAGGGATCTGGGTCGTCACCGACGAGATCTACGAGCACCTGACATATGACGGCGTCTCATCGGTCTCGATGCCGGTCGAGGTTCCTGAGCTTGCTGACACCTGCGTCGTACTCAACGGTGTCGCCAAGTCGTATGCGATGACGGGATGGCGTGTGGGCTGGATGATCGGCCCGCGGGACGTCATCAAAGCCGCCACGAACCTGCAGTCCCACTCGACCTCGAACGTCGCCAACGTCTCCCAGCGAGCAGCGATAGCAGCACTCAACGGGTCGCTGGACGCAGTGGCTGAGATGAAGGTGGCTTTTGACCGTCGCCGCCGCACGATTGTCGCGATGCTCAATGACATCGAGGGTGTCCACTGCCCGGTGCCTACCGGTGCCTTCTACGCATATCCGTCGGTCAAGGGGCTCTTCGGCAAGACCATCCGAGGCCGGGTCTGTACGACGTCTGTTGAGCTGGCAGCCCTCATCCTGGAAGAGGCCGAGGTGGCCGTCGTGCCTGGTGAGGCTTTTGGACCCAGCGGCTACTTGCGGCTCTCCTATGCCTTGGGCGACACCGATCTGGCCGAAGGGGTTTCCCGGATTCAGAAGCTCTTGGGCGAGGCTGAGTAAGAACCGGCCAGTCGATCTGCCGAGAGTGGCGCACACCGTGTCCTGGCGACATAGGGTCAAGGCATGACGAACCAGGAGAACACGGGCCCGGAGTCGATGGGCAGCTATAGCCTCGACGAGGAGGACCAGCTGCAGGCGGAGGACACCCTCGACGACCGCGGCGTCGACGATCTCCTGGACGAGGGCTACTCGCCGCCGGAACGTCCCCGAGGCGTCGACGCGTTTGGCACCACTCTGGCCGAGCAGCGTCAGGGCGAGAACATCGAACAGCGACTCGCCCACGAGATGCCCGACCCGAACAATGCGAATGACGACTCCTTCGACGACTCAGACCTCGTGGGCGGCGACGACCCGGACGCGATTGCGGCCGAGGACGACTTCCTTGGTGACGGCGAGGTCGGCGACCGGCGCAGCGGCCGGCTCTTGGCCCCCGACGAGGGCTCACACGAGGACACCGAGTCGGACATGGTGGCAAGGGACGTCGGCAGGGATGGTGGCGGCTCTTCTGCCGAAGAGGCTGCGATGCACATCATCGAGGATGAGCCGCGCTGAGAGCAGATCGACCGCTTGGGCTGCTTCCCAAGGCACACCTGCATCTTCACTTCACCGGCTCGATGCGTCCGGGCACGCTGGCAATGCTCGCGGACAAGCACGGCGTTCTTCTCCCGGACGCCCTCGCGAAGACCTGGCCACCAAAGTTGAGCGCGACGGACGAGCGAGGCTGGTTTCGTTTCCAGCGCCTTTATGACATGGCCCGCGCCTGCGTCCGCGACGAGGCCGACATGCGCCGAATCGTTCGTGAGGCCGCCCAGGATGACGCGTCAGAGGGTTCTCGATGGCTCGAGATCCAGGTCGACCCGACGTCGTATGCACCTTTCGTGGGTGGCATCACTCCGGCACTGGAGATCGTTCTTGACGAAGCCAGGTCAGCTTCGCAGGAGGTCGGCATCGGCGTTGCCGTCGTGGTCGCCGCAAACCGGGTCCGCCATCCGCTCGATGCGCGGACGCTGGCGCGACTCGCCGCCCTGTATGCCGGTGACGGGGTGGGGCAGGTGGTGGGTTTCGGATTGAGCAACGACGAACGCCGAGGAGTCACAGCACAGTTCGCGCCTGCATTTGATATTGCCCGCCGCGCCGGACTCGCCTGTGTACCCCACGGAGGCGAGCTGCTCGGTGCCGCTGCCGTGAGCGAGACTCTGGCTGAGCTGGGCCCCGACCGGGTGGGGCACGGGATCCGCAGCGTCGAGGACCCGCGGGTGCTGGACGAGGTCGTACGCCGTGGTGTCACCCTCGAGGTGTGCCCCGGCAGCAACGTGGCGCTGGGCGTCTACGGAACGGCACAGGATGTGCCCCTCCGCCAGCTGGTCGACGCCGGGGCGAAGATCGCTCTGGGGGCTGACGACCCATTGTTGTTCGGCTCGAGGCTGAGCGACCAGTATGAGAGCGCACGAACCGTGCACGGTCTCTCGGATGTCGAGCTGGCTGAGCTGGCAAGAGGTTCCGTGCGTGGCTCGCGAGCGCCGGAATCGACGCGCAAACAGATCCTTGACGACATCGGGACGTGGCTGGCCAGCTGAGATGACAATCTCAGATGGAGGTGCCAACAAGAACGGGCTCGTTGACCAGGGCCACCCCTAAGGCGTCCAGGACGCCGTCACGAATCTCGCGGGCCAGACTGACAACGTCGGCGGCGGTCGCAGAACCCCTGTTGGTCACTGCGAGTGTGTGCTTGCCCGACAACGCAGCTGGGCCCGGCATCCCGTACCCCTTGCCGAAGCCGGACCTCTCGATCAGCCAGGCGGCACTCGTCTTGACCTGACCATTCGGCGCCTCGAAACGTGGCACCCTCACCGTTCCATCGGTGGCGCCAAGGCGGGCCTGAGCGCGGGCCTGCAGGGCGTCATACGATCCCTCGGTCATGACCGGGTTCGTGAAGAACGAGCCGCAGCTCCACGTGTCGTGGTCCTTGGCATCCAGCACCATGCCCCGCTGACGGCGTTGGGCGAGCACCGCCTCGCGCGCCTCCCCCATCGGCACCCTGGCCCCGGTTTCAACGCCCAGGGCCCGCGCCAGGTCCCCATACGCAACCGGCGTGGACAGTGGGTCCAGGGTGAGCCGGAACACCACCTCGAGAACGACGTAGCGCGACTCACCCTTGAACAGCGAGTCGCGGTAGGTGAACTGGCAGTCGGCGTTGGGAAGGGTCTTGACCTGTTGCTCATGGCGATCCCACACGCGTACCGCGGAGATGGTCTGCGCGACGTCCTGGCCGTAGGCGCCGACGTTCTGGATCGGGGTCGCCCCTGCGCAGCCCGGGATGCCGGAGAGCGCCTCTATGCCGGACCACCCCTCTGCCACCGCTCGCGCGACCACATCGTCCCAGACCTCACCGGCGGCAACGCGGACGGCAGCCACCCCATGGGACTCGGTGGACTCGACGGTGATGCCACGCGTGGCGACATGGACCACTGAACCGGCGAAGCCCTCGTCGGCGATGATGAGGTTGGACCCGCCGGAGACAACAAGTAAGGGCTCGTCGGCGTCGTCAACCTCACGGATGGCGTCCACCAGCTCGTCGGTGGTGCCGACAGTGACCAGTCGATCAGCAGGGCCGCCGACGCGCATGGTGGTCAAGCGGGACAGTAGGACGCCATGCTCTTCGCGCATTGGGGCGTTCAGTCGAGAACGACAACGGCCGTTGCGCGACCGAGTACTTTATCGGTGCCGCACATGGCTCTGAGCTCAACCGTTGCCCGCCTCGTCTCGGCATCGAGCGCTGTGACCACTCCGGTCACCTCAACGTCGGCACCACGCTCGTACGGGACGACCACTGGCTTGGTGAAGCGGGTGCCGTACTCCACGACCCGGCCGGCGTCGCCGACCCAGTCGCTGACGACATTGATCGCTGAACCCATCGTGAACATGCCATGGGCGATGACATCCGGGAGCCCGACGAACCTGGCGAAGCGTTCGTCCCAGTGGATGCGGTTGCGGTCCAGGCTGGCCCCGGTGTACTGGACCAGGCTCTCCCTGTCGATGTGAATGGTGCGGGACGGCAGCTCCTCGCCAACCGCGACATCACTCGTTGAAAGCACGCCATGGCTCATCTGCTCACTCGCCCCCGCGGATAACGATGGTCGAGGTGGCCGTGCAAACAGGTTCGCCCTTGTCGGTGGACAGCTCGCTGCGGGTAGTGACCATCGCGTGCCCACCGACCTGCTTGACCGAGTCAACCGTCAGGACACCGACGATCTCGTCGCCCGCTGTGATCGGGCGGTGGTGGACGAAACGCTGCTCGCCATGGACGACCCGGCTGAAGTCGATCCCGGCCTCCGGGTCCTCGATCAGCTGCCGGTCGCACTGCTGGGCGATGAGGATGGCGAACGTAGGAGACGCGATCACATCGCGGTAGCCGCGGGAACGGGCCAAGGCTTGGTCGGTGTGAACTCTGTCATCGGCGCCCACCGCTTCGGCGAACTCACGAATCTTCGCCCGGCCCACGGAATACGGGGCGGTGGGTGGGTAGGTGCGCCCCGTGAAACCTGTGTTGACGGCCATGACGACCACCTTAGGTCCCGCCGACCGACAGAGACGACCGCCCCATCGGTGACGGGAACGGTCGCAACAAGCCTGGATGTCGAGCGGTAAGCCGGCTCCCTTTTGAGGAACGCCGTCGGTCAGCGGGTCTCTCGGTGCGTCGTCTGCTTGGAGCAGCGCGGGCAGAACTTGGCGAGCTCCAACCGGTCAGGGTTGTTGCGGCGGTTCTTCTTGGTGATGTAGTTGCGGTCTTTGCAGTCCACACAAGCCATCGTGATCTTGGGGCGGACGTCGGCGCTCTTGCTAGCCACGGGGGTAAACCTGCTCTCGGAACTCAAGGTGGAACTGAAGCGAACCTGAAGGATCTGGGTGGTCGCACGCTCCCGCGCTGCGACGCTCCAGAATAGGCGATGCCAGGGGCAAAACCGAAATCGGGTTGGTAGCGGGAGCGGGACTTGAACCCGCGACACCACGATTATGAGTCGTGTGCTCTAACCACCTGAGCTACCCCGCCAGGGGCATCCGAAAACACGACGGCCACCCATGCTCCGAATGGAGCCCCCAAACGGAATCGAACCGTTGACCTTCTCCTTACCATGGAGACGCTCTACCGTCTGAGCTATAGGGGCATCCGGACGACAGGTTCCGCCCGGCGATGCGTCGAGAAAGATACACGGTCACCGGGCCAGACCTGAAATCAGGGGGTGATCACCAGCGGCTGGCCGTTCAAGACCAGACGCCAGTCGATCTCGGCGAACAGCGGCGGATCGATGACCTTGTGGCTGGTGACCCAGTCGATGATCAGCTGGCGGATCTCCTGCTGGGCGTTGTGCACCACCGGGGCCGTCGTGACGGCCGGGAAGCCACCGCCGCCGGACTGCCTGTAGTTGTTGATCGCCACGACGAAGGTGCCTGCGAGGTCGATCGGCTTGCTGTCGTAGGCAAGATTGAGGATGCGCGATCCCGGAGCGTGCGCGACATCGATGTCATAGGTCAGCGGCGCGTCAAGACCGCCCATGACGTCGTAGTTGTAGTCCGGCGTGCCGCCCGGCGCCACGACCGTGATGGCGTTGGTCAGCTGGTCGGGGGTGAAAGGCCCGCTCCCCGTCACCTGCTTGAAGTAGTAGGCCGACTTCTCGAGGTATGCCTTGACCTGCGCGCCGGTGAAGGTGATGCCGAGCAGGGTGTTGTCGTAGATATAGAGTCCCGCGACGTCGCGGACGCTCACAGGACCGACCGGGATGTTGGCATCCTTGTAGAACGGCGCGGCGATCGAGAGTATCGGCAACGCCGCCGCCGATGTGCCGGCAAGGGCCGTGCGGACCGCCTGCGCCTGCACCAGGTTGATGAAGTCCAGCGCCGCGGTGTCCTCGTAGCGGGCCGTCCGGCACGACATCGCCGTCGTGCAGGTACCGATCACCGTGTTGACGTAGGAGACGACCTTGTCGTGGTCAGCCGTCAGCAGCTTCTTCACATGAGGGTCCTCAGCAACGGTGTTGCTGTTGAGCACGCTCGACCCGACGCTCTGCACCACCCAGCGGTGGCCTCGCCTGACCAACGCCAGATCGATCAGGGAGAGCCGCATGCCCCACCGCAGGGGCTCGGTCAGCACGACCTCGCGACCAGTGGTCTCATTCCGCACCCGACGTTCTGGGATCTCGAGGTGCGCGTGGCCCACAAGAATCGCATCGATCCCCGGAACCTGTTGCGCCACAAGGGTCGAGGCGTTCTCCGGGTAGGGCAGCGCGTCGCCGTACGACGATGATGTCGTGGCGCCCGAGTGCGCAGCCACGATCACGATGTCCACGCCTGCAGCACGCATCCTGGGCACCCAGATCTTTGCCTGCTCGACCAACCCCGGGAACGTCATCTTGCCCTCGACATTGGCCTTGTCCCAGATCGCGATGCCGGGGTTGGTCAGGCCGAGGATGCCAATCTTGATCGGTTGCTCACCCGCGACCTCGACGGTCTTGACGATGTATGGCCGGAAGGCAGGAAGCCCGGTCACCGCATCCAGTGCGTTGGCGCCCAGCAACGGAAAGTTGAGCTGGTCGGCGAAGGTCTTCAGCAGTGGGATGCCGTAGTTGAACTCGTGGTTGCCCAGGGCCGCAGCGTCGTAGCCAATGTGGTTCATTGCCGCCGCCATGGGGTGCAGGTGGCCATCGGTTATCGGGGCGATGCGCGCGAAGTAGTAAGCCAGCGGTGTCCCCTGGATCGTGTCACCGGCATCGATCATCACGGTGTTCTCGCGGCCGCGCTGGGCCCGCACAGCCTCGACCAGCGTGGCCACCTTGGCCAGTCCGATGTCGTTGAAGGCGGAGTCGGTGTACTCGAGGTTTTTGAAGTAGTCCCAGTTGAACAGACTCCCGTGCAGGTCGGTCGTGCCCATGATCGTCAGCGTCACGGGAGTTCCCGGACGATGCGGCGGACGGCGCTTCGAGGCCTCTGCGGAGCTCATGCCGGCAGCGGTGAGCACGCCTGTCGCTCCGATGCTGGCCAAGATGGTCCGGCGGTTGATGGGTGTTGGCACGGGACACTCTCCTTCATTGACGCCCTCGTGAGGCTTCATGGACGCCCTATAAGGGCGCTTTGGGGTAAATGTCAGATATGAGTCGCAGGCTAGCCCTTGGGACAAAGCGCCTGTCGACGGGACGGACCACGGCGGCGGACTGCCGAAGATCCCGATGATCTCGCGGCAATGCAGAGCGGCTTTCCTGGTGAGGCTCCTGGCTGTACGCCGTCGCGCGCGGTCCCATAACGTAGAGCCTCAGACGCCCCAGAACCAGAAACGGAAGTTGAATGTCCAACGACAGCCAGACCGAGGAAGGTGTGACTGAGGACGGCGCGTTGGAGCATGGTCTGGCCGAGCTGCTCCCTCACGAGCCGAGCGAGATCACCTTCGACGAACAGTTCTACCCAGCACGGCCGAAGCACCTGCGACCCAAGGCGCGTTTGCGCGGTGCACAGTTCTCGCGCCTGGAACGGCTCGGCGAGCCGGTCGGTTCGAATCCGGAATACGTCGCCTGGCTTGTAGAGGAGTCCATGCTGGGCGATGCCAACCTGATCGCGAGGCAGTTCTCCGGTCAGGCAAGCATGTTCCAGAACCCCTTTGCCATGCCGGACCCGCGCTCCGCGATCCAGACCGCGTCCGTCTGGTTCACGGCGTACCCGATCTCTCTCCTCGGCCGGCCAGGGCACTCCTTCCTTTCCACCCTTGGTGACCCCGAGCTCTGGGACGTGTTTCACACCATCGGGATTCAGGGTCTGCACACGGGTCCGGTCAAACGAGCGGGCGGTATCCGCGGCTGGTCACCAACCCCAAGCGTCGACGGGCACTTCGACCGGATCAGCACCCAGATCGACCCAGCATTCGGTACCGAAGCCGAGTTCCGAACCATGTGCGAGGTCGCAGGCGAGCACGGCGGAACGATCATCGACGACATCGTTCCCGGGCATACGGGCAAGGGCGCCGACTTCCGGCTTGCGGAGATGAAGGTCGGGGAGTACCCGGGCATCTACCACATGGTCGAGATTGACCCATCGGACTGGCATCTCCTGCCCGATGTCCCGCCAGGGCGCGACGCGAGAAACATCGACCTCGAGACCGAGGACCAGCTCGGGAAGGCGGGCTACATCATCGGCCGGCTCCAGCGGGTGATCTTCCAGCAGCCCGGGGTGAAGGACACGAACTGGAGCACCACGGCGCCGGTCACGGGTCCCGACGGCGTCGAGCGCAGATGGGTCTACCTGCACTACTTCAAAAGGGGACAACCCACCGTCAACTGGCTGGATCCGACCTTTGCCGGGGTTCGCATGGTCATCGGTGACGCCTTGCACTCGCTCAGCGACCTGGGGTCGGGAGCGCTGCGCCTTGATGCCAACGGTTTCCTGGGCGTGGAGAAGAGTGCTGTTGGGCTTCCCGCCTGGTCCGAGGGCCACCCCCTCTCGGAGGCCGCGAACCAGCTGATCGCCAGCATGGTCCGCAAGGTCGGGGGTTTCACCTTCCAGGAGCTGAACCTCACGATCGACGACATCAAGATCACCTCGGAAGCCGGTACCGACCTTTCGTACGACTTCATCAACCGACCTGCCTATCAGCATGCGCTGGCAATGGCGGACACCGAGTTCCTGCGGATGACGCTCAACGCCTCGCTGACGATCGGGGTCAACCCGGTCCAGCTGGTCCACGCCCTGCAGAACCACGACGAGCTGACCTATGAGCTCGTCCACTTCGCCACTGCCCACAACGATGACCTGTACACCTACCACGGAGAGGAGATCACCGGCGGGGTTCTCGCAAGGACCATTCGCCAGGACCTGATCGACCGTCTGACCGGCGAGTCGGCCCCTTACAACCTGATCTTCACGACCAACGGCATCGCCTCAACCACGGGCACCGTGATCGCGGCCGCGCTTGGCTACACGAGGATCGACAACCTGAGCGACGAGCAGATCCGCGCGATCAGGCAGGCGCATCTGCTGCTGGCCATGTTCAACTCGCTTCAAC
Source organism: Actinomycetales bacterium (assembly GCA_038236365.1). Taxonomy (GTDB): domain Bacteria; phylum Actinomycetota; class Actinomycetes; order Actinomycetales; family Dermatophilaceae; genus UBA4719. Next base: position 11,037 of record JBBRZV010000012.1, read on the forward strand.
CAGGGGTGTTCTCCATCTCGGGGTGGGATCTGCTCGGCATGCTGACCGTCGATCCCGACGAGATCGCGCCACTGCTGGAGACCGGGGACACCCGTTGGATCCACCGATCCAGCTACGACCTGATGGGGTTCAACGACTCTGAGCAGCCCACGACCGGGATGCCCGAGGCACTAAGCTTATACGGTCCCCTGCCGGAACAGCTGCGGGACCCCCACTCGTTCGTCTCGCAGCTTCGCCGGATCCTCAGCATCCGTAGGCGCTATGGCATCGCCACAAGCACGCAGGTCGACGTGCCGGACGTGTCGAACAAGGCGATGCTCGTCATGGTGCACGAGCTCAGCCATCCCGGAAAGCACCAGGTGACGGTCCTGAACTTCGCCCCGGACGGGATCGTGGGAACGATCAACTCATCCCATCTGGTCCCCCGGTCCGTCGTGTTCGACATGTTCACCGATGAAGTGCTGGGTGAAGTGGACGACCTCCATAGCTTCAGCATCGCCCTGGAGGGTCATCAGGGCAGGTCCCTGTTCGTCTCGCAGCCAGCCGGCGCCCAACCACCGGCGTAGCACTGCCACTCCGTCGAGAACGGGTTCGAAGCGACAGGTCAGTACGCTGTCCTCCGAGCAGGTCGGGCCCTACTTGATCGGGAGCCCAAACGCTTTCGCCATCGACGGTGCCGATCCTGCGCCGAAGAGGGACGGCGTACCGGGTACCTCCTCGAGAAGGCGAGTCAACGAGTAGTGCGTCAGCGGTGAGGCGACGACGTTGGCCCTCTGGCTGGGATGGATGACAACGGTAAGAACCCGGTTGTCCGATGACCGGTCGTCCTCATCAGCGGTGAGCACGACTGCGAGGTGCCCCGACGTCCAGTCCGGACCGTCGAATATCTTGGTCATCCAGCTCTTGAACCAACCGTCCGCGGTGCCCAGCGGGCAGTCGTGCGCATCGTTGCAGAGACTGGGAATGACCATCCCGACGTTCGGCAACGTCCCGCTTGCGATGGCACCGGCCAGGCGGTCCACCGGCACGTCGTACCTCTGACAGATGTCACGTTCGTTGGTGAAATACGCCCAGGGGTTGTGTTTGACGGCGTATCCGGATCCGCCGTCAGAGGTCGCGCAGCTCTGCGGCATGCCGTCGACATAGGCTGCCGCGGTCTTCCCTGAAGCCAGCGCCTGACCGAACACGGAGGTCCCGGGAACCGGATTCTGCGAGGGCTTGTTGTCATTCGTGATTCCGTAGGTCTTGCCGCCGGTGATAGCGACGTAGTTCGGCAGTGAAGGGTGCCGGATCGCGGTGTAGCTCGTGGCATAGCCGAACTGCTGGGCAAGACCAAAGGCATAGGGCATACCAGACTTCATCTGGCTCAAGGAGTGGTTCTCCTCGATGAAGACCAGCACCTTGGTCACGGCACCGGGGGAAACAATCGCTCCAGTCGGCGTCGACGTCGGTGTGGCCGACTGCGCGGGCGCCCGGCGTACCGACGACGCCACGCCGGGCGATGAGCTCGTTGAAGAGCATCCGGACGCAGCCAGGGCAACGATGCCGACCAGGGCGGCACCACGAGCGGACCCGATCAACGAGGCGAGCCGCCGGCCTTCTCGTAGGACCACAGCTCACTGCTCATGCCGACCTGCGGCGGCGAGGTCTGGCCGGCTGGTCCCGAATCACTCCGGTGACCCGACCCAAATGCCGACGAGGTCACCCAGGTCTGGAACGACTCGTCGTCAGCCCAGCGGGTGATGACCAACCAGGTGTTGCGCTCGTCGGTCGGCTTGAGCAGCTCGAAGCCTTCGAAGCCTGGCTGGCCGTCGACGGCCCCCGCGCGGGCGGCGAACCGGCGAGCCAGCTCATCACCGCTGTCAGCGGGCACGGTGATCGCGTTGATCTTGATGATGGTCATCGAGCTACTTCCTCGTGAAGTGGATCCAACGGTCTGCGCGCCTCGTGCCATTTCGACTCGTGCCATTTCGACTGGTCCTCGGGACCGACGCTCAGAACTCCCCGTTGACGAGCCCCATCACTTCGATACGCCAGTCAGCAAAGCTCATCTCCGGCTCGCGGGCCCGCAGCGATGCGAGGGCCTGCTCACGGGTCGGCTCGCCGCCCAGGGCCACTGCCGCAATGTGCTCGGCCGACTCGTCGTGAGGTAGCACCCGGACCTTGATCCGCGTCGCCGACTTGTCCGCCTGGATGGCATGGGCCAGAACGTCCAACAACGCCAGCCGCGCACTCTGGTCGTCGGGGGCAGTCGCCTCCACTGGGGTGTTGCCCCCGACCAGGACCACCCGACCACCGTCTGACATCGCCGGCAGGATCGTCGACGATGCGGTGAACCGGGAGATCAACCCGTCCTCCAGGAAGTTGCGCACCCGTTCGATGACGGCTTTACCGCGCGCAGCGACCTGCACTGGAAGCTGTACGTAGCAGTCCACGGAACCGGGCGCCATACCTGCGAGGGCTGCCTCCAGCTTTCCGAGATCATCGACCGCCGTCACCTCCGCGCCCGCGTCCCTCAGTGCCGCCGACACCGCCGCCACCCGCTCTGCCGCTCCGGTCACTACTACCTTCGAGCCCACGGTCTTGCCCCTCTCAGTCGCTGTCAGCAGATCGTAGCGAACGATGGTTCGCCCCACGGGTTGCGGACCGTTATGACCGCTCCCAATGTTGGATCAGCGACCCAAGTTGACGCTGATCCGGTGGACTGAACCGTCGCTGACGTTCCACCGGGCGAGAACGTCGCGGTAGACACCGCCGCGGAGCAGCTCCTCGAAGGCTCCCTGAACGGCGTCACGCAGGCCGGGCTGACCCTTGGCCACGACGATGCCATAGAGCCCCGGCTCGTACTGCATGGTAGATGCAAGCTGGTAGTGAGACTTGGTACGTGGGTCGTTGACAAGGAAGACCGCGGGCGGGAGATCGTTGAGAACCGCGACCGCGCGGCCGGTGCGCAGCTCCACGAGAGCGTCTGAGTTCGTTGTGTAGGTCTTCATGATGATGGGGTCGCCGCAGTTCTTCTGTGCGCGCGCAAGCAGGTCCACCTGCGTCGTTCCCTGCTCAACGGCGACCACCTTGCCGCACAGGTCCTTGATATCGGTGACCCCGGCCGGGTTGCCGTGCTGAACGACGATGGATGTGCCCGCGCTGAAGTAGTCGACAAAGTCGGCGGTCTTCGCGCGCTCGGGGGTGTCCGTCATGGCAGACATGGCCAGGTCCAACCCGCCGCCAGCGACGTCCGGGAGCAGCTTGACGAAGTCTGCGTTGACGAACTGGAGGCGTACGCCCAGCACCCGGCCGATCTCGACGCCGAGGTCAGGTTCCACACCGATGATGGTTCGCCCGTCGGGCCCGAACGAGGACATGGGCGCGTAGGAGGCGTCGGTGCCCACCCGCAGGACGCCCCGATCCCGGACCGTCTGCGGGAGCCGATCGTGCAGTGCCTGGTTGAAACGCGCTCCATCATTGGCCGTGGCGGTCGCCGCCGGGGTGCCGCACGCAGCTGGAAGTGCCGCCACAACAGCCAGGACAAGGCCCGAAGCAACTCGGAGCGGACTCGGGGGACGATTCATCGCGTAGCTCTCTCGCTCTCGAATCCGGTAGGCGTCGGGGCACCCGTGGTTGCCGCCGCGGGGAGGACTGCGCCGGATGCGCTGCCGAAAGACCGGGCAACCTCGGCCCAGGGAAGCGGCATCGACCAGAGATACCCCTGGGCGTGGTCGCAACCGGCGTCCAACAGCCAGTCGGCGACATCTTGCGACTCCACGCCCTCGGCGGTGACCTGGCACCCCAGACTGTGGCCGAGGTTGATGACCGAGCGCACGATGACGCGGTCCTGCTCGTTGCCGGGAAGACCGGACACGAAGGTCCGGTCGATCTTGACCTCGGACACGTTCAAGGTGCGCATCTGGGACAGGCTGGTGTAACCGATGCCGAAGTCGTCGATGGACATGGCAATGCCCTGCGCGGCCAGCGCACCAACAACCTGCCCGGCCATCCCGGTATCGAAGGCGAGCGCCGTCTCGGTCACTTCGAGATGGAGCCGCTCGGGTCTTGCTCCAGCCTCTCTCAGGATCGCCTCAACGGTGTCGGCAAAAGTCAACGACCCCAGATTCCTTGTGGATACGTTGACCGCGACGGTCCAGTCGTGGCCGGCAGCTGTCCAGGCTGCGTGGTCAGCCAGCGCTCGCCTCAGCACCCAGCTGGTCAGGGGTTCGATCAGCTCGGATCGCTCTGCGACCGGCAGGAACTCCGAGGGCAGCATCAGCCCGCGTTCGGGGTGCTGCCAGCGCACCAGAGCTTCGACGCAGCCGACCCGGCCGGTCTCGAGCTCCACCTTGGGCTGGTAGTAGAGGACCAGCTCGTCGCGCTCCAATGCGCCGCGCAGCGCGCCCTGCATCACCAGCGAGTGTGTCGCTTGGTGAGGGGTCGCAGGGTCGTAGACGACGACACCGGTCGAGCCGTGCTTGCCTTGGTACATAGCGGAGTCGGCATGCTGAAGGAGGGCCTCGAAGGTATCGCCATCGCTGGGGTAGAAGCAGACCCCGAAGCTCGCCTCGACACTGAGGGGAACGCCGCCCAGCACGACCTCCGCAGCCAGCTCGGCGCGTACCCGGATCAGCAGCGCAACCGTTTCGTCACGGCCCCCTCCGAGCGGCAGCACCAGGCCGAACTCGTCACCACCGAGGCGAGCCACAGTGTCGTCGGTGCGAAGTGACTCGGTGAGCCGTTGCCCGACGATTCGCAGCAGCTCGTCGCCCGCTTGGTGACCCAGGGTGTCGTTGACCTCCTTGAAGTGGTCGAGATCGATGAGCACCAGTGCCCCAGGCGCCCCTCGACGCCCTCGGGCCAGCGCCGTCTCCGCAGCTCGCCGGAACAGCTTGCGGTTGGGCAGACCGGTCAGTGGGTCGTGCAGGGCCTGATGCTCGTGGTCGGCGGCCTGCCGGCGCAGCGAGCGGGTTGTCCACCAGGAGATGAGGGCCAGGACGGCATACAGCCCGAGGAGGGCAAGGACGATCCGGGTGACCGTGCGAGTGGTGTCGGCCTGCACCTTGGCGGCGATCGCGTCGTACGGGAGGTAGACCTCAAGCACCCCTGTGGCTTGCCCGTCCGCGGCCGCGACTACTGGCTGAAGAACTCGGATTGCGTCCGCGGAGTTCGGTGCATCCTGGACGATGCGCACGTCGGTGCGCCCAGCCGCGGCGGCCTGAAATGCAGGGTCAGTCACGGAAGCGGCACCCAGCACACTGCCGTCGTCAGAAAAAAGGACGGTGCCCGTCAAGCTGAGCAGCTTGAGCTGCGACACCGAGCCTTTGAAGATCGCGAGGTCTGTCGCCGACTGCAGGCGCTCGCGAACAGCGCTGCTCAACCCCATGGACAGGTCCGCGCCGCTGAGAGCCGGTGCGATGGCCATCTCCTCGATGACCGCGGCCTGGGCGCGACCCTGATCACGACCACGCTCGAGCCCTTGGCTCTGGTAACCACGCACGAGAACAACGCCCAACACAAAGACCGGCGCCAAGCTCGCGAGGGAGTACACCGCGAAGAGGCGGGTGCCGGTTCGACTGCCACGACGAATCATGATCGCCCTGCGGCACCGGAAGCTGCAGCGGGGACCATCGGGACGAACCGGCAATACGGTGGTTCCGCTAGAGACCTCCTCACGAGTGACCTCGCTTCTTTCTCGTGTGGTTGGTTGTGCAGTATGCCGTCTGGATCGATCGGTGGAGATCACCCGTTCGGCTCGTGTCGCGAGGCGAAATGTACAGTTCCGCAGCTGTCGGTCGGACCTTGCTCAACTTCGAGATTCGCCTCACTTCCGGTCGGTATAGTCGCGACATGACCCTGTTCGCGGCGAGCGGTGCTTTCAGGTCGACGCAGCGCCACACCACGCCGAAGTGAGGCGCACCCGCCGAACAAGCCGTCGGTGGTTGGCCGGCACAGGGGCTGTGGTCCTGGTCGCGGCAAGCGCGATCATCACGGCATCCGTGAGATCGAGCCCCGCCGTTCACTCCCAGTCGCGGTTCGTCACGGGCACGCCCGAAGCCGGTGCGCCTGTCCAGCTTGATACGACTGTCTATCTTCCGGCCGTGACGCCGGCGCCGGCAGTCCTGTTGGCGCACGGATTTGGCGGGTCGAAGGCCGATCTGGACACAGAGGCGCGTTCGCTGGCCCAGCATGGCTACGTTGTGCTGGCCTATACCGCAAGGGGGTTCGGTCGCTCGGGTGGGCTCATCCATCTGGACGCACCGGCCTATGAGGTTGCCGACGCCAGCCGTCTCATCTCCTATCTCGCGACGTTGCCACAGGTACGCGAGGACGCCACGGGTGATCCGCACGTCGGGGTGGCCGGTTCCTCGTATGGCGGTGGGCTCGCGTTGCTGGTGAGTGCCTATGACAAGCGCGTGGACGCCGTGGCCGCGGACATCACCTGGAACGACCTCTCAGAGGCGCTGTTTCCGAATGCTGCAGGTGGCCAGCCCGGGGTGTTCAAGAAGCTGTGGGCCGGTGAGCTGTTCACCTCCGCGTCAGGGCAGAAGGGCGGGGCCTGCGGGCGCTTCGCACCAGACCTGTGCGCCGCCTATCAGCGGGCGGCCACCACCGGCGAGCCAGACGCATCGATCCTCGCACTGCTCAAGGCTTCCAGCCCTGCTGGCGTGCTGAACCGAATCAGCGCCCCCACCCTGCTCAGTCAGGGGGAACAGGACTCGCTCTTTCCCCTTGGCCAGGCTGCGGCCAACGCCAGAGGAATCGCAGCGAACGGCACTCCGCTCAAGGTGATCTGGCGTTCTGGAGGACACGACGGCGGGACGTCGACGGCGGACCTGGAGCAGTACCTGGAGGGTTGGTTCGACCCTGTTCTGCTTCACCAGGGACAGGTCAACGCCTCCTTCGACATCACCGTGCCCGGTGCCGGCATCTCTGCAGCCACCGGACGTAACGTGGCCGAGAAGATGCAGGTCGACCGCGGCTATTCGGGTGGTGTGACCCATCGCGTAGGTGTTAGTGGCCCGTCCCAGACCATCTACGCCCCAGCCGGGGGGAGCCCGGCTTCAGTCACCTCCGTCCCTGGGCTGGGCGGCCTGCTCAGCACCGCAGCAACGCTCACCGGTTCTCGCAGCCTGACCGCGATCCCGGGCCAGGTTGCCGTTTTCGCGTCCCAGCCTCTCCCCAACAGCCTTCTCCTGGCTGGTTCTTCGGAGGTCAAGCTGGATGTGACGGTGCATGGAGCCACGGACGCGACACTTTTCGCATCCGCCCATCACGTCGCAGCTGACGGGACCGACACCCTGCCTGCCGGGCTAGTGGCTCCGATCAGGCTCACCGGACTCACGCCCGGGGTCGCCCGAGCCATCACGGTCACCCTGCCGGGAGTCGTGACCAATCTGCCCGCGGGGGATCGCCTCGTCCTGGAGGTCGCCACCACCGATCTGGCCTACCAGCTGCCGAGCTCGCCACGCAGCTACACGATCACCCTCGCCGACCACAGTGTTGTCGCGGCTTCGATCGAAGGGCGGATCATCCGTGAAGGGCAGCCGTGGGCCTGGCTGGTCGTGGGCCTCTCGGCAATGGCGATCCTTGCCCTCGGTGCTTGGTTTGCGACGGAACGGCGCCGCCGCCGCCGCCGGAGAACGGTGGCTGAGGAGCTCTCGAGCGTGCCGGTGGCGATCGAGGATCTGATCAAGGAGTATGGCGACGGATACCGAGCCGTAGACGACGTGAGCTTCCGCGTCGAACGAGGACAGATCGTCGGACTGCTCGGTCCCAACGGCGCCGGCAAGACGACCACCTTGCGAGTCCTGATGGGTCTGATCCGGCCGACGTCGGGAACTGTGCGTGTGTTCGGTGAGCTCGTTGAGGCAGGCGCTCCAGTGCTGTCGCGGATCGGAGCGTTCATCGAGGGACCAGGTCTGCTGCCGCACCTGTCCGGACGCGACAACCTGCACCTCTTCTGGGCCGGCTCCGGCAGGCCCCCACAGGACGCGGACTTCGACACGGCCCTTGAGATCGCCGGTCTCGGCGAGTCGGTCGACCGTCGGGTCAAGACCTTCAGCCACGGGATGCGGCAGCGACTGGCGATCGCCCAGGCGATGCTCGGGCTTCCCGAGGTCTTGGTGCTCGACGAGCCCACCAATGGCCTGGACCCGCTGCAGATCGCCGAGATGCGTGAGGTGCTGCGCCGGTATGCCGCAACCGGGCGCACCGTCGTGGTCTCCAGCCATCTGCTGGCTGAGGTCGAACAGACCTGCAGCCATGTGGTCGTCATGCACAAGGGCAGGCTCGTCGCGGCAGGGTCGGTGGCTGAGATAGCCGGCGCAGGTCGAATGCAGCTCGAGGTGAGGAACCCCCAGCAGGCCATGGAGATTCTCGCGGCCGCGGGCGTCGACTCACAGGTGGTGCCAGCACGTCGTTCCCTTGAGGACATCTTCATCGAGATGGTTGGTGCGGACCAATGACTGAACTTGGCGCCCCGAGTCCTGAAGAACGCCCGGCACCAACACGTCGAGGCGTCCACGACAGGCTGATGCAGCTGGCTCCGGTGCAGGACAACGGCTTCCGACCCAAGCGGACGCTGCGCGTGCCTGTCGAGTTCGTACGACAGCTGCGCCGAAGACGTACTCAGCTGACCGCCCTTGTCCTGCTCGCGTTGCCAATCGTCATTGCGCTGGCTTTTCAGCTCAGCTCGGACACAGGCTCCGGGGGCTCCGGCGGGCAAGGTTCGTCTCGCGGCTCGGGTTCAGGGTCAGCCCTGGTCACCCTGGCAACCACGGGAGCGACAAACTTCTCACTCTTCACCGAGTTCGCCTCGGCAGGATTCCTGCTCGTGGTCATCGTCGCCCTGTTCTGCGGCGACACCGTTGCCAGCGAGGCCAGCTGGGGGTCCCTGCGATACCTGCTCGCCATCCCGGTACCTCGCGCGCGCCTCCTGCGTCAGAAGCTGATCGTTGCGCTGAGCCTCAGCTTTGGTGCCAACCTGCTGCTGCCCGCCTGGGCTTATCTGGTCGGGGGCGTGTTCTTCGGATGGGCACCAGGGCGGTCGCCGCTTGGTGGGACCTTTACCAACGGAGCTGCGCTGCAGAGGCTGCTCATCGTCGTCTGTTACGTCAGCCTGCAGTCGCTGCTGGTGGCAGCCCTCGCCTTCCTGCTCAGTGTGCTCACGGATGCACCGCTGGGGGCAGTGGGCGGCGCCACGATGCTCGTCGTCGTGTCCAACATCCTGGACTCGATCACCTCCCTTGATCCCTACAGGCGCTTCCTGCCCACTCACTTCCAGTACTCCTGGCTGGACGCGCTCGGCGCGAACGTCGTCTGGGACGACATGATCCGCGGGACCGGGCTGGTTCTCGTCTACTCAGCGGTGTTCTTCGCACTCGCCTGGTGGCGGTTCCAGCAGAAGGACATCGTCAGCTGAACGTCATTGGCCGATGCGGAGCTCCGATGACCGAGGCGCACTAGGCTGCCCGCGTGCTCGAAACCGTTCAGGCGATCCGCTACGTCACGCCGCTGCGCGAAGGCGGTTCGCTGCCGGGCATCGTCGAAGCCGATGACCTGGGCACCTACGTCATGAAGTTCCGAGGCGCGGGTCAAGGGCTCAAGGCATTGGTGGCCGAGGTGATCGTCGCTGAGATCGGCCGAATGATCGGGCTGCGTGTCCCCGACCTGCGCGCTGTGACGCTGGATGCCCGGATCGCCAAATATGAAGCAGATCAAGAGGTTCAGGACCTGCTGACGGCCAGCGTCGGGCTCAATCTCGGTGTGGATTTCCTGCCCGGGTCCTTCGGCTATGACGGCTCGGTGCCTCCGACGCCACGGGAAGCGGCCAAGGTCCTTTGGCTCGACGCCTTCACAGCCAATGTGGACCGCACGTGGAGCAACCCCAACCTGCTGGTGTGGCATGGCCGGATGTGGGCCATCGACCACGGAGCCGCACTGTACTTCCACCACTCATGGCCCAACCGCGGCCCGGACCCCGCGCGGTTCGCCAGCCAGCCGTTCGATGCCAGCGAGCACGTGCTGCTCGAAGTCACGGATAACCCCTCGCCGCTGCACCATGACCTCGCCGTCATCGTCAAGGGCGCCCTGCCCGGGGTCCTCGACCAGGTCCCCGACGAGTGGCTGGAACCATCAGACGCGATGCCCGATGCCGAGGCTGTCAGGACGGCATACCGCCTGAGTTTGCTTGCGCGTCTTGACAATTCGTCTGCATGGCTGCCACAGGTGGGTTCCTGATGATGGCACCTCTGGTGAGCTACGAGTACGTCGTGCTGCGCTGCGTGCCGCGAGTCGACCGCGACGAGTTCACCAACGTCGGCGTCGTCATTCACAGCCAGGCAGCCGACTTCCTGGACTGCGCCTTCGTCGTCGATGCTGACCGGCTGAGGCTCTTGTCGCCCGACCTGGACCTGGAGCTGGTTGATGCGACACTGCAGACGGTATGTGGCATCTGCCGCGGAGAACAGGCGCCTGGACGCCCTTCTCTGAAGACACTCGGTCAGCGCTTCGGCTGGCTCTCTGCGCCTCGAAGCACCGTCGTCCAGCCAGGTCCGGTCCACGGCGGTCTGACCACAGACCCCGCCGCAGAGCTCCAGCGCCTTTTTGCCCGATTGGTTGGCTGACCGATCCCGTTGCGGTTGTTGCTCATTCATAGGTGGGTGCCCGACAGTGCGAAGAAGGTCAGGTCCAATCCGGCGATCAGGATCGTGGCCTGGAAGAACCGCCGCGACGACGGGTCACGATAGGCGGCGGTCGCGGCTACGCCGGCCACCAGGACAGCAACAAGGAAGCCAGCCCATCCCCACGGACCGGCACGCCCTCCTGGACCGAAGAGGATCGCCGCCGACGCCGCCAACAGGATCGCCGCCGCGGTGAGTGCGGTCGCTCGTGCGCCCAGCCGGTGCGGCAGCCCTCGGATCCCGGTGGCGGCGTCCCCGCGCAGATCCGGCAGCACGTTGGCCAGATGAGCGGCTACACCCAGCAACGCACCGGCGCTGAGCGCCCAGGCCGCCGGCCAGCGTGAGGGCGAAGCCGACAAGGTCGCGACCGCTGGCAGCATCCCGAACGCGATCGCGTACGGCAGCCAGGACAGGACGGTCCCCTTCAGGCCCAGGTTGTAGAGCCAGCCGCACAGCACGATGACCAGTGCGGCCGCGCCTCCGGGCCACCCGAGACCTGCTGACAGCCCAATGGTCACGATGAGCGCGACTACCGCGGCGATACCTGCGACGCGAGGTGCGACAGCCCCTACTGCGACGGGCTTGTCGGACCGGCGCAAGGCCCGATCCCGCTCCGCGTCCAGGTAGTCGTTGGACCAGCCGATCGACAGCTGACCAGTGAAGACTGCCGCGGTCACAAGCACCACGCGACCTACCGAAAGGCCGGCCAGCGCGGCCAGCCCGGCACCCAACATGGTGACGGCCACCGACGGGAGTGGGTGACACGACAGGGCCAGCGCTCGCACCAGCTGGGGAGACGACATGACGCGATGCTAGGCGGGAAGACCCAAAGCTCGGGCTGACTACGCTTTCTTTCCCTAAGGTTGAGCACGTGACCACCTTGGCCGGCGTACACGCCGTCTTGCCGCCGCGCCGCTACACACAGGCGGAGCTGACCGCTGCATTCGCCGAGGTCTGTCTGGGGCCCGATGACAACCGGGCCCTCCTCACCAGGCTGCACGCCAACGCCCGGGTCAGTAGCCGGCACCTTGTCCTACCGCTTGAGCAGTACGCCACGCTCACCGGCTTCGGCGAGTCGAACGACCTGTTCATTGAGCACGCAGTCCAGCTGGGCGCTGCTGCTCTGACCGGCGCGTTGCAGCGCGCCGGGATCGGGCCGGGCGAGGTCGATGTGGTCATCTCCACGACCATCACCGGTATCGCCGTCCCCTCGATCGACGCTCGCATCGCCCAGATCGTGGGCCTGCGTCCCGACGTGAAACGGCTGCCGCTGTTTGGGCTTGGCTGCGTAGCCGGCGCGGCGGGGATCGCCAGGTTGCACGACTACCTCTTCGGCCATCCGAACGAGGTCGCTGCACTGCTGTCTGTCGAGCTCTGCTCGTTGACCGTTCAGCGAGACGACCGTTCGCTCGCAAACCTGGTCGCCAGTGGGCTCTTCGGCGACGGCGCTGCCGCAGTGGTGGCGGTCGGTGCGAACCGGCCAGAATCCGGTCCCCGCGTGGTCGACTCCCGCAGCCATCTCTACCCGGACAGCCAGCGCATCATGGGATGGGACGTCGGTGCCGGCGGGCTGAAGATCGTGCTCGATGCGCGGGTCCCGGCGATCGTCCAGCAGTATCTCGGCGATGACATCCGATCGTTCCTGGCCGCCCATTCGCTTGAGGTCAACGACATCGCCGCCTGGGTATCGCATCCGGGCGGCCCCAAGGTGATCGAGGCTATCGAGGCTGAGCTGGGCCTTACCGGTGACCCACTCGAGCTCACCTGGCGCTCACTCGACCAGATCGGCAACCTCTCGTCGTCCTCGGTGCTGCACGTGCTTCGCGACACCCTCGACAAGCGGTCACTCACGCCGGGAGCTCCCGGGATGCTGATGGCGATGGGTCCTGGTTTCTGCTCCGAGCTCGTGCTGCTCGAGTGGTGAGCATCTGATGGACCTCTACGTCCTTCTGATCCTCGCCGTCGCAGTGGAGCGACTCGTCGAGCTGGTCGTGTCAAAGCGCAACATGGCGTGGGCGCGGTCGCGTGGTGGGCGCGAATATGGCTTTGGACACTACCCATTCATGGTCTTCCTGCACACCGGGCTACTTGTCGCCTGCGTGATCGAGGCCTCACACCGGCCATTTATCCCCGCCTTGGGATGGCCGATGCTTGCCCTGGTCCTCTTGGCCCAGGCCCTGCGCTGGTGGTGCATCAGCACCCTCGGGCCACGCTGGAACACCCGGATCGTCGTGGTTCCCGGGCTGCCGCTGGTCGACCGCGGGCCGTACCGCTGGATGCGTCATCCGAACTATGTAGCTGTCGTTATGGAGGGGATCGCCCTTCCGCTGGTTCATACGGCGTGGATCACCGCAGTCGTCTTCACGGTGGTCAACGCAGGCCTGCTACGGGTTCGGATCTCGGCCGAGAACGCAGTGATGGCAAAGGCTTTGGCAGAGACCCCCACGTCGTCGACGAGGTTGCCCCAGTGATGGACGCCGACCTCGTCGTCGCGGGAGCCGGCCCGGCCGGGCTGGCCACCGCGTTGTTCGCCGCGAGGGCCGGTCTGCATACGGTGGTTCTCGACTCCCGGCCCAGCCCCATCGACAAGGCGTGCGGAGAAGGCCTGATGCCCGGAGCCGTCAGCGCCCTACGCGAGCTTGGGGTGGATCTGCAAGGACGCGCGATCCGCGGGATCCGCTACACCGACGGCCGTCGTACCGTCGAAGCCGCGTTCCGACACGGCTCCGGACTAGGGGTACGCCGCACCACCCTGCAGGCTGCGCTGCTGGACGCCGTCCGGGCCGGTGGCGTTGAGGTCGTGCCAGCCCGCGCCGAGGACGTACGCCAGGACGCCGACAGCGTGAGCATCGACGGCCGGCGGGCGAGGTACCTGGCAGTGGCCGACGGGCTCCACTCCCCCATCCGGCGCCAGCTCGGCCTTGAGAGAGTCCCCGACTCGAGGACCGCACCGCGATGGGGCACGCGTCAGCACTTCGCGGTGGCACCCTGGACCGATCTGGTCGAGGTGCACTGGGGGGCCCGGTCAGAGGCGTACGTCACGCCGGTCGGTCCCGAGCTCGTCGGCGTCGCTGTTCTGTCGAGCATCAGGGCACCGTTCACCGAACAGCTCGCCGCCTTTCCCCAACTCCGCGACAGGTTCCCCGACGCGGGAGTCACAACGGTCCTCGGAGCCGGACCGCTGTGCCAGAAGACATCGGCCCGAGTCGCCGGACGGGTGCTGCTGGTGGGGGACGCTGCCGGATACGTCGATGCCCTCACCGGCGAGGGCATCGCTGTCGCGGTTGCCTGCGCTTCCGCGCTCGTGGACTGCGTGGCAGCAGACGACCCCGGCGCCTACGAGCGGCGCTGGCTGGCAGCCTCAAGGCGATACCGCACGATCACCTCGTCGTTGCTGTGGGCGCGGCGTCAGCCGCTGATCGCCCCGCACATTGTCCAGCTGGCCGCCCAGCTGCCGCGGGTGTTCGGCGCGGCCGTGCAGCAGCTGGCGCACTGAGATGATCGGATTCGAGGAGCTGGTGGTGCTTTGCAACCCGGACGGCTCCCTCTCAGGGACGGCACCCAAGCCGACGGTCCACCACCGGGATACTCCCTTGCACCTGGCCTTCTCCTGCTACGTGTTCGACCCCGCCGGCAGGGTTCTGGTGACCCGACGCGCTCACGACAAACAGACCTTCCCCGGAGTGCGTACCAACAGCTGCTGCGGTCACCCCGCACCCGCGGAGGGGATGCGCATCGCTGTCTTGCGTCGTCTGCGACAGGAGCTCGGGATCGTCCCGACGGAGCTGGACCTGATCCTGCCGGCCTTCCGCTACCGGGCGACAGCTGCAGACGGGACCGTTGAGAACGAGCTCTGCCCCGTCTACCGGGCGACGACCTCGGATACGCGGATAACCACAGATCCCAGGGAGGTCGACGAAGCCTGGTGGGTGCCATGGGCCGAGCTTGCCGTCGACGTCGACCGAACGGATCCATTGTCCTCATGGGCTGCTCAGCAGGTGGATCGGCTGAACACCCTGGGTCCCGACCCCTTGACCTGGGTGGGTGGGGATCCTGCGCTGCTCCCATCGGCCGCGTCCCCGTGACTTGGGCAGTCGCCATACCCTTCGCCATCGGAGTGAGTCGCCGATGCGCTCGACCGACGAGGGGCAAGAACCTGGTTGACGGCCGTGATGCTATGGATCTGTGCTGACCTTCGCTCGCGGGCTTACCCCTGCTGACCTGCAAGCAATAGCCGACCTGGAGGCGCGCACGGTTGGGGTCGACGGTGGGCGCCTGAAGCTGGAGTGGGGCGTGCTCAACGCACGCACCGGTCGAGATGTCGAAGACCTCTTGTGGTGGGACGGCGACCAGCTGCTCGGGTTTCTTGGCCTGTACGCCTTCGCGCCGCCTACCGCTGAGCTCGCCGGCATGGTCGATCCGGATGCGCGCCGCCGTGGCATAGCCAGCGCGTTGCTTGACGCCGCCCTTCCTCTCTGCCGCGAACGTGGCTATCGCGAGGCGCTGCTTGTGACGCCCCGCGAGTCGTCACCCGGAAGGAGCTTTGCTCTCACCCGGGGCGCCGTTCTGGAACACTCCGAACACGCACTGGCGCTGCTGGCTGCCCCCACTGACGGCCCCGCCGACCCGGCAGTCACCGTACGGACGGCGACTCAGGCCGACGCCTCCGAAGTCTCCAGACTCCTCACGACCGCATTCGGAACAGCTCCACCAAGGGCGCTGCAGCTGCAGGCGACGGAACGGTCCAGGACCGTAGTAGCGGAGCTTTCAGGTTCTGTAGTTGGCACGCTGCGGCTGACGCGTGAGGGCAGGGCCGCTGGCATCTATGGCTTCGCCGTCGACCCCGCCTGGCAAGGCCGCGGCATTGGACGAGACGTCTTGCGCCGCGTCTGTCACCAGCTACGCGACGAGGGGGCCCATCGGATCGGCCTGGAGGTGGCGGTCGACAACGACCACGCCATGGGTCTGTACACCTCGCTGGGATTCACGCCGGTGACAACCGAGGACTACTACGCTCTGCCTTCCGTCTGAAGGGGCCAGCTCAACGGCAGCGGCCGATCCCACCGAGGGATCGCGGGACTACCCCCACGACCTGCCGCGTTGTGCCCTGTATGAACCTCAACGACATACCCCTGGTCACCATTGACGGAGAGCCGAGCTCCCTTGCCCACTACGCGGACAAGGTCAAGCTCATTGTCAACGTGGCCTCACGGTGCGGCCTTACCCCCCAGTACAGCAAGCTGGAGGGGCTGCAGGAGGCGTACGGCGACCGAGGTTTCACTGTGCTGGGCTTCCCGAGCAACCAGTTTCTCCAGGAGCTCAACAGCTCAGAGGCAATTGCGACGTTTTGCTCACAAACCTATGGCGTCACCTTCCCGATGTTCGAAAAGGTCAGGGTGAACGGCCGCTCCCAGCATCCGCTGTATGCCGAGCTGACGAGCACGCCCGACGCTGACGGCAATGCCGGCAGGGTGAAGTGGAACTTCGAGAAGTTCGTGGTCACACCCTCGGGGGAGGTGCACCGGTTCCGTTCGAAAGTTGAGCCGGATGCGCCTGAGATCGTCGATCTGATCGAGGCATCGCTGCCGCGACCCAACTGAGTCATCGGGGCCGGGTCCCTTCACAGACCCCTGTTCCGACATGCAGACTCGACCCATGGACGAGTACTCGGCGGCCCTCGACCGGGCGCACCGGCATGCGCTGGACTGGTTGGCCTCACTGGAAGATCGGCCGGTACCGGCGCAGGCCTCCATAGACGAGGTGACGTTGGCGCTGGGATCAACCCTTCCGGACCGCGGGTCCGGGTCTGCGGAGGTCGTCGACCTGCTGGCCGAAGCCTGCGAACCCGGCCTCACCGCCATGGGGTCGGGGCGCTTCTTCGGGTTCGTCATAGGCGGGACCCATCCGGCCGCCCTGGCCACCGACTGGCTGGTCAGCGCATGGGACCAGAACTGTGGTCTGCGTCGCGTGACCCCCGCGTACAGTGCGGTCGAAGACATCGCCAGCGCCTGGCTGCTCGACCTCCTCGGACTGCCGAGCGAGAGCGCCGTCGGGTTTGTGACAGGCGGCACCATGGCAAATTTCACGGGCCTTGCGGCAGGTCGGGACACCGTCCTGCGGCGAGCCGGCTGGGATGTGGCCCAGCGCGGGCTCAACGGCGGACCACGTGTTCGTGTCCTCGCGGGCGCCGAGCGGCACGACACCGTCGACCTCTCCCTGCGCTACCTCGGGCTCGGGTTGCCCGAGCCTGTGGCGGTCGACGATCAAGGGCGGCTGCGTCCGGACGCGCTGCAGTCTGTCCTTGCTGACGGGCACGACGAGCCGACGATCGTCGTACTCCAAGCGGGCAACGTGCATTCGGGCGCGTTCGACCCGTTCGCCGATGCAATCAGGGCCGCACACGCGCACGGCGCCTGGGTGCACGTCGATGGTGCCTTCGGCCTCTGGGCGGCGGCCTCACCGTCATACCAGCACCTGGTCATGGGTTTTCAGGAAGCCGACTCCTGGGCCACTGACGCACACAAGACGCTGAACGTGCCCTACGACACAGGCCTCGCCATCGTGCGCGACGCCGCAGCGCTGCGCGCGGCGATGGGCTACCACGGTGCATACCTGATCCACGACGAGCTTGGCGAGCCTTTCGACAAGGTGCCCGAGACCTCGCGGCGCGGGCGTGCTTTTCCGGTGTGGGCGGTGCTGCGGTCACTGGGGCGATCCGGAGTGGCCGAGCTCGTGGAGCGTCTCTGCCGTCACGCCTCAACCTTCGCAACCGGCCTGGACGAGATCGACGGCGTATCGGTCCTCAACGACGTCGAGTTCACTCAGGTGTGTGCGACCTTCGGCACCGATCAGCGCACCGAAGAGGTTGTACGCCGACTGCTCGCGGACGGCACGGCATGGATGACCGGATCGACGTGGCGCGACCAGAGCGTGCTCCGGATCTCGGTGAGCAACTGGTCGACCACCGACAACGACGTCCAGCGCAGCCTGGATGCTGTGCGAAAAGCGGTCATCGGGCTCTGACCCAGCCGGGTGAATTGCCTGGCCACCTCTCGCTGTTGGGGGAGCGTCAGGGGTGGGAGGGCCCCGAGGAGATGTCGAGCTCGAAGGCGACCTCGTCGACGTAGCACCAGAACCACTCCTCACCCGGCTCAAAAGAGCGGATCAGCGGATCGCCGGTCGACCGGAAATGGGCGGTTGCATGTCGACCCGGCGAGTCGTCGCAGCAACCCACGTGCCCGCAGGTCTGACACATCCTGAGGTGCACCCAATAGCCCCCAGCCGCAAGGCACTCCACACAGCCCGGGCCACTCGCCCCGACTCCGGTGATGGTGTCCACATGTGCGCAAAGGTCCATGCCTCAACCCTTTTCGCTGGGCCCCCAACAGTCAATAGCGTCCTCAACCGTTGCTCTCATCTGACGATCGCGCTCGCACCGGTGCGGCACGAGTGCCCATGTCGTCCACAAGCTGACCATGTCAGCGTCTGCGCCGCGCCGTCCCGAACAGCGACCGCGTGACCTCGCGTCCAAGGACCGTGCCGGCCGAGCGCAGCATCGACCTGAAGGCGCTCGATGTGACGACCTGCTCAACCATCGACTCTTCGGCCTTGGGAGGGCGAGCGGAGGGCGTCGGAGTCGGCGGATGGGAAGGGGCGGGGGCCTGCTCGGGCGTCGGCGCTGCCTGGATCCGGGTCTGAAGCCTCTCATAGGCCGAGTCGCGGTCGACCATCTCGGCATACTTGCCCTTGAGTGAAGAAGCCGTGATCACTTGCTGGACAACGGCGTCCGTTGAAGGCGCCATCGTCGACTCCGGCGCGCGCATGCGCGTCCAGGCCACCGGTGTCGGGGCGCCACGCTCGGACAGGACCGTGATGACGGCTTCACCAGTACCAAGCTGGGTCAGCAGCTGCTCAAGGTTGTAACCACTGTGGGGGAACGTGGAGACCGTGGCCTTCAGCGCCTTGGCGTCCTCGGGAGTGAACGCGCGCAGGGCATGCTGGACCCGGTTTCCGAGCTGGCCCAGGACACCGGACGGCACGTCCTTGGGGGTCTGCGTCACAAAGAAGACACCTACCCCTTTGGAACGGATCAGCCGGACTGTCTGCTCGATTGCGTCCAGGAAGGTCGCGCTGGCGCCGTCGAAGAGCAGATGTGCCTCGTCGAAGAAGAAAACGAGCTTGGGCTTGTCGACGTCGCCGACTTCAGGCAGATCGTGGAAAAGATCAGCCAGCATCCACATCAGGAACGTCGAGAACAGCTTGGGCCGTTCCTGGACGGCCGGTAGCTCGAGACACGTGACCATGCCCTTGCCGTCCGCCGCCAGGCGCATGAGGTCGGCGGTGTCGAACTCTGGTTCGCCGAAGAACACTTCGGCGCCCTGATCGGAGAAAGCAATGAGGTTGCGCAGGATCACGCCGGCCGTTGCCGTCGACAGGCCGCCCAGGCCTTTGAGGTCCTCTTTGCCCTCATCCGAGGTGAGGTAGGCGATGACCGCGCGGAGGTCCTTGATATCGAGCAACGGTAGACCCTGGGAGTCTGCAAAATGGAAGACCAGCCCGAGGCTGGACTCCTGGGTCTCGTTGAGCCCCAACACCTTTGACAGCAGGGTGGGCCCGAACGACGTGACCGTCGCCCGGATCGGTATGCCGTTACCCACACCACCCAGGGACAGGAACTCGGTCGGGTATGCGGCACCCACCCACGACTGCCCCACGTCCTTGGCACGCGCGCTGACCTTGTCGTTGGCGACCCCCGCAGTCGCGATACCGGAGAGGTCGCCCTTGATGTCAGCGAGGAACACCGGCACTCCCTGACCCGACAGCTGCTCGGCCATGAGCTGGAGAGTCTTCGTCTTTCCCGTCCCGGTGGCGCCCGCGACGAGGCCGTGGCGGTTCATCACCCCGAGCGGCAGTCGTACGGGTACGTCTGGATGAGCGGTGCCATCGGTCACCGCCGCACCGAAGTCGAGGGCAGGGCCATCGAAGGCATACCCCGCCTTGATCTGGTCAAGCTGGCTGTTGGCTGTGGCGTCGGTCACGCCTTGGACTCTATTACGGCGCGTGAGCGACTGCAGCCTGGCTGCCCCTGGGCTCGCATAGACAGCCGTCCATGGCCCAAGGGGACCCCCGCAACGTGGTCCGGCTGCACGTGCCGGTGTCCGACAAAACGGGGCGACATGGCCATTGACGCTCCAAGAGCCCCGATGTCAGCATTTGACGTGGGGAGATACTTCGGGAGGTCGAAGATGTTCAAATTCATGGCTGGGCGCGAATGGAGCCTCGCCTTGCTCGGTCTGGTCCTGGTCCTGGCCGGCTGCAAGAGCGGGAGCGGAGGCGGCTACTAGGCCGCGAGCGCACATCGGTGAGCTCACTCTCCGAAGCCTCATCAGCAGCCGGACTCAGGGGGCAAGGCCGATGAGGACGGAGCTCTGCACAAGATCTCCGACCCGGTGGGCGAGGTCGGCCGGGAGGCTGGGGTTGACGGCCCAGAGCGCAGCAACTCCGTGCACTGCCGACCACAGGGTCAGCGCGGTGGTGAGGGGATCGGCCGTGCGGAGCTGACCGGACTTCATGGCCGCGATGACATCCGCGACAAGGTCGCCCAGGGCGGCGCCGGTCTCGGGTGGTTCACCGGGTCCGGCAGCGGGGGGTTCGAGGAAGAGCACGCGGAAGAGAGCCGGTTCGGCCAGAGCAAAGTCCAGGTATGCCGTCCCCCGCAACCGGAGTCGCTCGACCGGGCGAAGGTCGTCGGCAAACGCTTCGGTCTGGCTGGCACGAAACCGCTCCCAGCCGGATGCGCTGGCTTCTTTCAGCAGCAGATCGCGTGTCGACCAGTAGTGGTAGAGAGACGGCGGCGTACAGCCGGCCTCGTCGACGATGGCTGCCACGGTGACTCGATCGGGGCTGCCGGTCGACACAAGAAGCCGCAGGGCCGCAGCCAGAATGGCACCGCGGACGTCCTCGCCAACGCCGGGTCGGCCCACCCTCCGCCGAGCCGAGGGCTTGGTCCGAGTGCTCACAAAGCCTCCTCTTGACAGATTCTAGTATCACTATACCATATATGTAGTAGCACTAGAACAAACCAGGAGCCCGAGATGAGCAGCACCGAGGCGACCACCGCCCCCACCGGCCAGCCGGAAGAGGAACTGGGCGGCGGGTCGACCACCCCAGCCGTTTCCACCTCCGCGAACGACCGGGCGCTCTTCCGTGTGGCAGCGACCGCCGCATTCCTGGCCTTGGCGGCCCTGATGGTCGGTGGCGTGGCGATGGCGCTGACCAGCCAGGCCGGTACATCCACGGCCGAGATCCTCGCTTCGATCGCCACCAACCCCTGGCCGTTCCTTGCCGGCGGGGTCGGCCTCGCACTGGTCAGCCTGTTCGACATCCTCACCATCCCTGGCCTGCACGCGGCCCTGGGCCGTGATGGCCGGGTGCTCATCGTGCTGGCCAGCGCGGGGGCCGTCATCGGCGATGTTCTCGGCATCATCGGCCGTCTCGCGCAGACCGCGCTCGTCCCGGTCGGCCTACAGACTTCCAACACCTCGAGCATCGAGATGTTGGCTGCAGGGCGCGTCCTCAGCGTGCTCGATACGACCATCAACACGGCTGGATTCGTCCTGGTGAGCATCTCGTTCACCTGCTTCGGCCTGCTCATGCTTCGCGGCTTCAGCCGACCGATCGGATGGATCGCCATCGTGGCCGGCGTACTCACCCTCGCAGGACAGATCCCTCCCTTGGCGCCTCTGTTCATGGTGGCCAACGTCGCCTACATCGCGTGGTACGTCGGGATCGGCCGACGTTTCTGGATGGCGGCTCGCCAGAATAGATGAAGGCAAAGAACGCCATCTGCCAGCGCGAACGCTCCTGCTCATCGGCACCGACCAGACTGACTCGCTGCTCAGTTGCCCGAGGCTACGTGGCGAGGTCGCCCAGCGGGATCGAGAGATCCACGAGACGGTCAGCGTCGACAGCAGCCCCTGAGCGCACCAGGGCCTTGATGGCGTCGCCCTGGTCCCAGACGTTGGCGTTCATCCCTGCGAGCACGCGCCCGTCCTTGAGCCAGAAGGCCAAAAACTCGCGTGCGGCCAGATCGCCACGAACTACCACCCGGTCCCATTCGGATGCGAAGCCGTTGTACTCCATCCCGAGGTCGTACTGGTCGGAGTAGAAGTACGGAAGCTTGGAGTAGGGCGTGATCTGGCTGTCCTGACCACGCATGTTGCGCGCAGCGGTCTGGCCCTGGTTGAGCGCGTTGGCCCAGTGCTCCATGCGAATATGCCTGTTGTACATCGGGTTCCACGCCGATGCAACATCACCGGCGGCGAAGACATCGGGGGCACTGGTCCTCAGGAACTCGTCGACGACGATACCGTTGTCGAGGGTCAACCCCGCGTACTGCGCGAGCTCGTCACGCGGTGATACGCCGACTCCCACGACGACCAGGTCGCCTTCGATGACCAGGCCATTTGTGGTGCGGACACCCTGTGCAGCGTCTTTGCCCACGATCGCCTCGATCTGGGTGGACAGATGAAGGTCGACACCCTGCTCGGCATGCAGGTCGCGGTAGACGCCGCCGAGCAGCGGTCCGAGGACGCGCTCGAGCGGGACCGCTTCGGGAGCCACGACCGAGACCTCGGCACCAAGCTGACGAGCGGAAGCGGCGACCTCGGACCCGATCCAACCCGCACCGATCACCACAACGCGACTGGCCTCCTTGATGGCATCACGCAGAGCATCGGAGTCGGACATCCGGCGCAGATATCGCACTCCCTGCAGCTCCGCGCCCGGCACAGGAATTCGTCGAGGGGTGGCGCCGGTGGACAACAGGAGGCGGCTGTACGGCATACGGCTGCCGTCCTCCAGGGTGATCTCGTGCGCAGCGGCGTCGAGCGAAGTGACGCGCGTCCCGGTCAACATCTCGATGTCGTTGTCGCCGTAGAAGCCCTCCTCGTGCACGTAGAGCTTCGCGGCGGGCTTGTCCCCGCGCAGGTACTCCTTGGAGAGCATGGGACGCTCGTACGGGCGTTCCGCCTCCTCCCCGATCAGCACAACCCGACCGTCAAAGCCCTCCGCGCGCAACGTCTCAGCTGCCTTGGCTCCCGCCAGGCTTGCGCCGACGATGACAAATGTCTGTTCTGAGGCCATGAGGCACTTCCTTCGGATGGGCTGGCTGCTGGACTCTGAAGTGGATGGACGAGGGCCGCGAAATGCTCAGCCGGCCGCCGTGAGGGTGAAGAACTCCTGACGCGAGCGCGGGTCCTCACGGAGCACACCATGGAGGGACGAGGTGATCGTCCGGGAGCCATGGGCCTGGACTCCGCGCATCGACATACACAGGTGCTCAGCCTCGATCACGACACCCACCCCCTTGGGATCGAGGTGCTCCTGCAGCCAGTTCGCGACCTGGACGGTGAGCCGTTCCTGGACCTGGAGATCGCGGGCGAACAGCTCGACGACACGGGCCAGCTTGGACAGACCGAGAATGCGTTCGCCGGGCAGGTATCCGACGTGCGCGACGCCCGTGAACGGGAGCATGTGGTGCTCGCACAGCGAATGCACCGGGATGCTCCTGGCCAGCACCAGCTCGTCGTAGTGCTCGTCGTTCGGGAAGGTCGTGAGGTCAAACGCTCGCGGCGTCAGCATCTCCTCGAAGGACGTCGCGACCCGGCGGGGGGTGTCAGCCAGGTGCGGAGAGAAGGGGTCACGGCCCAGAGCAAGCAGCAGGTCGCGTACGGCGCGCTCCGCGGCGGGCAGGTCGATCTGCTCATGGGCGTGGAGAACGCGCAGTCGTCGGCTCCCCTCGGCCCTGCCGTCCGGTGAGACGATCTCGTGCGCAAGCCTGGCGATGCTCATGCCTGATCCCTTCTAAAAATAGTATTGATTGACATTAGAAGGTAGAGTCAGGTTCGTCAACACAATCGTGGTGGGAGCGAGAACATGGCGCAAGGGCGAAGTCACGAGGCCGCTAAGCCGGGTGCCAGCGAGTCCGCCTCGTCTGTTGCGGCTGTGGCTGCGGTGGCTGCGGTGGCCAGTCTGGATGAGCCGACCCGACGGCGCATCTACGACCACGTTCGTGCCCATGTCGTCCCGCTCAGTCGCGACGACGTGGCGCACTCCCTACAGATCACCCGACAGTGTGCGGCGTTCCATCTCGACCGCCTTGCCGAACAAGGCCTGCTGGCGGTCACGTTCGCGCGTCGCAGCGGGCGCAGCGGCCCTGGAGCGGGTCGACCTGCAAAGCTGTACGAGCGCTCCGCCGGTGAGGTCTCGGTCACCTTGCCGCCGCGTCACTATGACCTCGCCGGGCGGCTCCTGGCGGGTGCCCTCATCGAGGCTGAGGAGTCCGGCCAGCCTCCACGCGAGGTTCTTGACCGGCGGGCGCGCGACTTCGGCCTGGCCCTGGCGAGTGATCAGCCCGGGGCGGGCGACATTGGTGTCTTGGTGAACCTGCTGGAGGAGCAGGGCTACGAGCCGCAGGCGGCAGCCGGCTGCATCACCCTTCGCAACTGTCCATTCCATGGCCTGGCCCAGGAGCAGACCGAGCTGGTGTGCAGCATGAACCTGCACCTGCTCGAGGGCGTCCTGGCCGGGCTCGGAAACACGGGCATGTCTGCTTCTCTGGACCCTGCCCCATCGAGCTGCTGCGTCGTCATCGCCCAAAGGACCACCTGCGTTTGACCGAGAGGCTCACGGTCGCGCCGGGATCCCGAGCGGTCCGGCCGGTTTCGCGAACCAGAACGGTTGATCCGCCAACGTCAACGGCGTAGTCGGTGTGCGGCCCGCGGTATCGAACGTGGACAACGGTCCCCGGGATGTCTCCGCCGAACGAGACCCAGTCGGGTCGCACCATCCGTCCCTCCCCTGACGGCTCCGCGCCGATGGCCGGCCTCGGCTCCAACAAGGAGACAGGCCCGGTGAGCCGGGCCACGTCCAGGTCCACCGGGCGCTCGTAGACCTCCCCCGGCGTCCCGACCTGCACCACCCGCCCCGCTCGCAGGACCGCAACGAGGTCAGCGACCGCCAACGCCTCGGTGGCGTCGTGTGTGGCATAGACCGCTGCGGCACCGAGCGCCTGTCTGCGGCGCGCTATCTCGTCGAGAACCACGCCGCGGAGGTGAGGGTCGAGGTGCGCGGTCGGCTCATCGAACAGGAAGAGGGCGGGGTCGCGCGAAAGCGCCCGAGCCAGGCCAACCCGCTGCTGTTCGCCGCCAGAGAGCTGGGCGGGCAGACGATCGGCGAGCTCCGTGAGACCAAACTGTTCGAGCAGCACCCCGGCCAGCTTCCGCGCCTCCGCCCGCGAGCGACCCTTGCGACGAATCGGAAAGGCGACAGTGTCAAGAACGGTAATGTGGGGCCATAGCGCGGCACCCTGAAAGACGAGGCCGACCTCCCGGTGTTCGGGGGCGACCCACCTGTTCGTCCCCGCAACGACCTCCCCACCCAGGCACACTTCACCGCAGGTCGGCCGGATGAAGCCGGCCAACGTGTGCAGCAAGGTCGTCTTGCCCGACCCCGAGGCGCCCAGCAACGCGAGAACCTGTCCCTTGCCGACCTCCAGGTCAACATCGGCCAGAGCCGGGACGAGGCCGTACGCCACCGTCAGCCCTCGGCACCTGACGGCGGGAGAAGTCTTGCCGGTCATCGCAGCTCGGAGTTCACGGGATGCAGATGATGCTCGCGCCGGCGAACGACCAGGATGCCAAGGCCCAGCAGCAGCAGAATCGGCACGGTGAGGATGACGGCCATCGCCGCACTGCTGCTGATGTCGCCAAGCTGTTGCTGGTTCAGAACAACGACGGCATACGTCGCGGTGTCGGGGCCATAGAGGATGCTGCTCATCGTGAGCTCATGCAAGGCGAAGAGCATCACGATCCCGGCCGAGGTCAGCAACGCTGTTGCCATCAGTGGTCCGGTGATGGTGCGCAGCACCTGGAAGGGGCTTGCGCCGCTGGACCTCCCGGCCTGGCTCAGCTCGGGGGCCATCCGGTCCACCCCAGCAGCCATGACGCGGTAGCCCAGTGCCCACGACTTCGCCAGATAGGCCATGAGGATGATGATGGCCGATCCGCCGAGCCACGAGCCGTAGGCGATCAGGGTTCCCACCGCCAGGGCCGACCCGGGAATCGCGAAACCCAGGGTTACCGCCGTGCCCAGCCGGTGTCGGGACTGGCCACCTACCGCCACCACCACACTGGCCATCGCCGTCACCAGGAGCGCCGCGGCGGCCGCCAGCACGAAGCTACGGGTCAGCGCGACCCCTGCCTGGCCGGTGACTGCGGAGCGGTATCCGGCGAGGTCCCAGTTCGCAGGCAGGGGGGCCACGCCGGCTGCGCGCGTGAGCGAGGTCAGGACCAGGGCGAGCAAAGGCACTGCAGAGGTCAGCAGAAGGTATGCCGCGACGGTTCCCGTGACGATGCGGGAGGAGTGGTTCCGGGCGTCGGTCTCCGATGTGCCAGAGGCACCAGTCCGAGCCTGCCTCATGCCGATTCGGCCCAGACCACTGTCCGCAGTACTGAGGGCAATCAGGACCAGGGCGACCATCACCAGCGCGGTGCTGCTCAGCTGGCCGAAGGCCTCGGGGCCCACCGAGAGAGTCAGCTGCTGGTAGACGAGCGTCGCGAGGGTCTGGTACCCCTCTGCCGAGCCGAGCACCTGCGGGACCGCAAAGCTGTTGACACTGCTGACGAACACCAGGGCTGCGGCGGCGGTCAACGCGCCGCGCAGAAGTGGAAGGTCGATGGTCCAGAACGTCACCCAGGGGCCGGCCCCGCTGGCACGAGACGCGCGGGCCAGGTCGGGTTCGCGCCGTACTGACATGGCGGCGGTCACGATCAGCCACGCCAGTGGCACCGAGTCGACAGTGAGCAGCAGTGCGATGCCGAACGGTCCATACAGTCCCGGGAGCGTGAAGCCGAGGAGATGGTCACTCAGTCCGCCTGCGCCATAGGCCTGCGTCCAGCTCAGCGTGATGGCGAACTGTGGCACCAGCACCGGCACCAGCAGCGCCAGACGCCAGCGGGCCGTTGACCGAAGCAGCGCTCGGTCGAATGCCATTGCCAGGGCCGTGCCGAGGGCCACCGAGGTCGCGGTGACGATCACTGCCAAGAGGACCGTGTGCCAGAGGGCGGTCGTGACGTCGGCACCGCGCAGCTGCAGGGCCATCGAGGTCCAGCCCTGGTCCAGAGCGCCACGGGCGAGCGAGACCAGGGGCATTGCCACCAGCACCCCGAGCAGGACGAGAACGACGCCGATGCCCAGCACTCGCAGGGCTCCCGCCCCGAGGGGCGAGGGCGTGGGCGCCTCGCGGCTCACTGCACGAAGGTGGAACGGTACTTCGCCAGCAGCTCCTGCTGATGACCAAAGAGGGCCGCCCAGTCGGGTGAGACCGGAGTCGCTCCTGCGGGCTGGGGCGGGCCGGTCACTCCGGAGATGATCGGCTGCCAACCCGTGTCGGCGATGTGTTGCTGCCCCTCCGCGGACAGCACATAGGACATGAACTCTTTGGCGGCAGCAGAATGGGTTGACTGTGCCGTCATCGCAATTGGGCTGTAGAGCACGATGGCACCGGGCTTGGGCCAGACAATGACGATGGGCGAACCCTTCTTCACGGCTGTGCGGGCCCCGGAGTCGAGAGTGATGCCCAGCTGGTACCGGCCCTGGGCGACCTCCGTGACCACGTCCGGCACACTCGCGACCTGCTTGGCGCCGTTGAGCCTCAGGGCGCGATAGAAGTCCATCCCCATTCCAGGAGCCTGCGAGAAGTAGCCCAGTGCCGCGAAGGCAGAGCCTGCGAACGCCGGGTCGGGCAGGGCCACCTTGTCGCGGTATGCCGGGCTGGTCAGATCAGCCCAGGACGTGGGCTCTGGCTTCAGGTCCTTTCGAGCCACGATCACGAGGTAAAGGAGCCGGGTTCCCCAGAACTCGGGTGTGCGGTACTGCTCCGGCACCGATGTCAGCAGCGGCAGCGGCCAGGGCGCGAGCAGGTGCTGGTCGGTGTACGACTGCATGGACAGAGGGTCGGTGCCCCAGATGGCGTCGGCGCGTAGTCCTCCCGACCGCTGGTCAGCCGCGATCCGGGCGTTGAGCTGTCCCGTTGGCGCGCGAAAGACCGTGACCTTGGATCCGGGATGAGCCTTCTGGTAGCCACCAACGACGGCGTCGATCGTGTCCTGGGTCACGGAGGTGTAGAGCGTCAGCGACTGCCCAGCCGCGGGCGACGGGCTTTGCCCGGGAGCCTCGACCGTGGGGGTGCCGCACGCCACCAGCGTCAGAACGGCGACCGAAGCCAGCCATGTCAGCGCACCCGAACGCCTTCTCCTGGCCCTCAAGAGATGGCCAACGCGGTGCCTCGATGTTCGACGCCAATGTTGGCGATCCGGAGATGCCGCGCCGTGTAGAGCTGAAGCTGGCGTAGCTGCCGGGAGGTGAGCTTGTCGCAGATCCAGTGCCAGTGCAAGGAAACGACGTCGCCTGGCGCCACCTCGTCCACGAAACCGGTGCTGCCCACGGCGCACGTGGCCGTCTCCAGGACCGGCTGTCCGAGGGCGAGGTACTGACCATCCCATTCCAGCAGCCTGGTCTTCACGACGGCCTCGTCACCCGCGACCGAAACCACTGTGCCCCAACGGATGCGGCAACGGTCGAGGACGTTCAGCGCCGTGGGGGCCTTGCGATCGTCGCGCAACAGACCGACCCAGGGATAAACCTCAAAGGCATGGAAGCTGTGATGAGGCACTCCGCCGGCCACGACTCCCTCGACCAGGTGCGAGAACTGGTGACCAGTACGTGAGCGGAACCGGTCCTCCATCGAGTTGCCGATCTGGGTCGCACTGATGGTGTCTAACAAGGGGGTGCCCACCCAGTAGGCCTCCACGACCCGCCGGTCCAACGGGTCGGTGATGCCGGTGCTGCGAGCGATCAGTTCGAGATAGGGCCACGCGCCGGCAAACGCTTTGGCCAGCTCCACCAGCCCCGCGTCGGTGACGCCACTTGTCCCGTACTCGAAGAGCGAAAGGTGATCGGCTGGCCCGCAGTAACCCAGGACGTTGGGCGGGTAGGCATAGCGGGCGAAAAGCTGCGCACCGTTGATCCTCCGCGGCGACGTATTCGGTTGCGCCATCCGTGTGCTCATTGCTGATCAACCCCTCGCCGCATCAGTTCCAAGCCCAGGCGGGCCCGCGTCGCCTTTTCAACGTCGACACGTTCGAGGGCGAAGCCCATGTGGATCAGAACGCAGTCACCTGGACGCACACTACCCGCGTGCAGCAGGCCGATGTCGACCCTCCGCGACACGCTCTTGACGTCCACGAACGCCACCTGGTCGGGGGTCATCGTTCATGTGGCGTCTGTGCGCGTGGCCGCCGAAGCGCGAGCCACTCGTACCAGGCGTCAAGGCCGTCCCCAGTCCGAGCGCTCACGTTGAGCCCCTTGACTGCTGGGTTGACCGAGGCGAGGTTCCGCAAGAAGAGCGCCAGGTCGAAGTCGAGGTGAGGGAGCAGATCGAGCTTGTTGACCAGGACCAGCTCGACGGATCGAAACATCACCGGGTACTTCAGGGGTTTCTCCTCGCCTTCGGTGATGGAGTAGACCATGACGCTGTGATGGGCACCAACGTCGAACTCGGCCGGACAGACAAGATTGCCGACGTTCTCGATGAAGAGCAGGTCCATGGCCGCCAGGTCGACCTTGGAGAGGACCGAGGTCACCATCGGAGCATCCAGGTGACATTCGCCTCCGAAGCCGTTGCTGGTGTTCAGAAGGGCGATCTGAGCGCCGAAACCGGCAAGTCGGTCCGCGTCGATGCTGGTCTCGATGTCTCCCTCGATGACCCCTACGCGCGTCGGGTCAGGCAGGCTGGCCAGGGTGCGACACAAGATGGCCGTCTTGCCCGCACCGGGCGACGACATCATGTTCACTGCGACCACGCCAGCCGCGTCGAACTGCGCGCGGTTCGCGTCGGCGCAGCGGTCGTTCTCGCCGAAGATGCTCTCAAGGACCATCACCCGCTCGGGCCCTGTTCGGTAGCCGGACATGTCCCCGTGATCCTGCCCGGGGTCGTGGTCGTGGTCGTGGTTGTCGCTGTGGTCGTGATTGTCGCTGTGGTCGTGATTGTCGCTGTGGTCATGCCCGGTCCGGTCGTCGTGCCGGTGGAATCTGCCCAAGGGTCAACCCTCCGCGAGTTCGAGAGAGGTGAGCATGAACTCCTCACCTGTAGTCACGCTGACATGGTTCCCACCACATCCGTCGCAAAGGAAGAGGGGCTCATCGGCGAGCGTGGTAAGGCAGCTGCAGTCCGCACAAAGCAACGTGACCGGCACCGAGTCGACCTCGAGCTCCGAGCCGGCAAGATCGGTCTGATCCGAGACGAGGGTCCAGCAGTAGTTCAGTGTGTCGGGGACGATCTGGCGCAGCTGACCGACTCGTAGATGAATCACGCTTACCGCGCGACCCGCCGCGACGCGATTGACAATCTCATAGATCGACCCGCACACCGAGAGCTCGTGCATGCCCAAGACGATACCGACCGCTCGCCTGCTCGGACACCGACGGAGGCATCAGCGCGATCTCGCCGTCAACCCGCAACGACGCAGTCCCGACCAGCACGTTTCGCCGCGTACAGCGCAGCGTCAGCCGCCGCGATCGCTCCCGAGGCAGGGCCGGGGCGGCCCACGCCAACTGAGACCGTCACCTTGAGCCCAGGAGCCACCAGCCCCCACGGGGCGTTGCGCACAGCGGCGTGCAACCGCGCCGCCACACCCTCGGCAGCCTTGTCGCCGCCGAAGACGAGCAGGAGGAACTCGTCGCCGCCGTAGCGCACCGGAACGTCGTCGGACCTGCAGTGCGTGCGCAGAATCACGGCGATCCGGCGGAGCACCTCGTCACCCACCGCGTGCGAGTAGTGGTCGTTGACCTCTTTGAACTGGTCGACGTCGACGAAGACGACGGACAGGACATCCCGCGCGTCGTCGATGGCGTTGGTCATCATCTGCCGGTTTCCCAAACCCGTGAGGTGGTCGAGCAGGGCGGCCTTGCCCATCCGGCTGGTCTCGGCGGTCAGGGCACGGACCTGGTTGCGCGTCTGCAGAGACGTGAACCGGCCGTCGCGCTCGACCCACACGCGCTCGAGTCCCTCGCGGGCCAGACGCTTCCACAGGTCGACCGCCGGATGTGGGCCGTATTCAGCGACGTCCAGCTCAGCCAGAGCCTCCATCGCGGCCGCCGCCCAGATGTCGCGACTTGCCCGGTTGGCAATCGTCATAGCGGTTTCCAGGTGCAGGCGTGCCTTGTCGAAGTCGCCCGACTCCATCGCAGCGTGGCCCAGGACGAAATGGGCGAGGTGGGTCTCCACGAGCTCGTCGCGCAGCCGGAATCGACGTATGGCTGCCGTCACCCTGGCTGCGGGCAGGGCCGCGTCCCCGAGCCGGCTGAGCGCGTACGCCTCGATGACCTCGGCACGGGCTGCCAGCTCGGGGTTACCGGCCAGCTCCGCAAGCCTGCCCATCCTCAATGCCTGCGCCGCGGATGTCACGAGATGCGGTCCTGCGTCCTTGGCATGACCGACGACGATCAGCGTCGTGGCCCAGAAAGCGTTCATCAGCGCGCGCTCCTGCACCACCTGAACGTCGACCTCAACATCGTCGCCGAGCGAGATGGCATCCAGGAGCTCGTCTGCCTGCTCAAAGAGATTTACCGCGCGCAGTGCCACCGCCACTGCGGTGCTCGCCGAGAGGTGGCTGTAGCGGCCAGGCTTGGTATTCGCGACCAGCCAGGTCCCCTCGGCCAATGCGTCCATCGCCCGGCTGACCTCTCCGGCCTGTGTCGAGGACTCTGCAAGAAGGGCGAGGGCCTTGGCTCTCCACATCGGGTCGGGGTCGTCCTCCACGTCGACGAGAAGATCCAGGGCCACAGTCACCGCCTCGTGGTGCCGGCCCGACTCCTGCAGGGTGATCCCCTCGACGTAGCGCAGGTACTGAGTGCTGGTCCTGTCACCTGCACCCGAGGTCACAAGCAGACCCTCCCGACACGCGAGCACCGCCTGCTCCGAGAATCCGTCCGTATAGAGCTTGTGCGCGTGATGAACGAGGGAGTGGAACGGCCCGAACCCGCTCATTGCTACGACTGAGGTGCTGTCCCGCCCCACCATCGACTGCCCCATCTCGAGTTCCCCGAGCCCCGATGCCGGCACACGGTATAACGACGAGCAGCCAACGCTCACATCCCTGGGCGTGGTGTGGGCACGCTACCACCCTGATGCCAGTCGGCGCGGGCTATCTACCCTGATCGCTGGTCCGCGTGGTCCAGCTGTAGTCAGCTCTCGGCGCCGCTCAGCGGGCGGCTCGAGCCAACGATCAGAGGGCTCGAGCCAGGGAGAGCGCAAACCGCCCTTCGGGGTCCGTCCACCAGCAGTCGAGGCTGAACCCAGCGTTGGCCAGCTCGTGTTCGACACCCTGCCTGCGGAACTTTGCCGAGATCTCCGTCCGGATCTCCTCCCCGGCCTCAACGACGATGTCGAGGTCGAGCTCTGACAGGGACACGCGGGCGGGGACCCTGCTCCGAAGTCTCATCTCGATCCACTCGTTGTCCGGGTCCCAGACCGCGACGTGCTCATAGTTCTGGACGTCAAAATCTGCGCCGAGCTGGCGGTTGAGAACGGCAAGGACGTTGCGGTTGAACTCTGCGGTCACGCCGGCCGCGTCGTCGTACGCGGGAACGAGGATGTCGGGGTCCTTCACCAGGTCGGTGCCGAGCAGCAACCACTCATCGCCGACGAGGGTGTCTCTTAGCTCGGCCAGGAAAGACGCCCGTTCGTCAGGGAACAGATTGCCGATGGTGCCCCCGAGGAAGGCGACAATCCGTGGGGTCTGTCCCGGGATCCGGCCCAGATGTTCGGTGAAGTCTCCGACCACCCCGTGGATGGCCAGCATCCGATAGTCCGCATTCAACGCCGCCACCGCATCGCGCAACGCGGCCTCGGAGACATCCAGGGGCACGAACTCGCGCAGCGTGCCCTCGGCCTGCAAGGCGTCGAGCAGGAGGCGGGTCTTCTCGGAGGAACCCGACCCGAGCTCCACGAGGGTGTGAGCCCTTGTGCGACGGGCGATCTCGGCCGAGTGGGCGACCAGGATCGAGCGCTCAGCCCGCGTCGGGTAGTACTCAGGGAGCTTGGTGATCTCCTCGAACAGGTCGCTTCCGCGTTTGTCGTAGAACCACTTCGGTGGCAACCACTTGGGGCTGCTGGTCAAACCGAGACGCGCGTCTCGGTGCAGCGCGCGCTCGGCATGGTCCGGCGTGAGGAAGATGTCGACTACGGGTGCGGTCATGACGATCCTTGGTCCAGGGGGGCGATCGAGAACTCAGCAGCCGTGGCCATCACGAGGGAGAGGTCGGGCACCTGCTTCCAGCTTGGCTCGCCCGGGTCAAGGGCCTCGGAGCTGACGGTGACGCTGCCTCCGCCGTGTCGAAGCCAGAGGGAGTGGCTGACGGTGGTGGCCACGATGTTCCTTCCGTCGTTCAGGAGCAGGTTGAGCCTCGAGCGCGGGGCCAGTGCCAGCACGTCACCTACGACGCGTGTCAATGCTGTTGCAGGAGAATGTCCCTGGCGCAGATGCTGTCGCACCAGGGCCCAGAGGAAGACGGAGTCCGTGGGAGCATCAAGCGTCATCAGATTCGTCGGCCCGAGCCCATCGGCCAACGCGGCCACAGAGGCAGGCCAACCATCGATCACACCGTTGAGGCTGAGCATCCAGACGCCTTCAATGAAGGGCGCGCAGGCCGTCTCTGTGATGGGCATGCCGGGTGTGGCGTTGCGGACAGCGGCCAGGATCGCGTTCGACGAGATCGACGCCGCCAGACCGGGCAGAGATGCATCTGTCCACATCGGAACGCCACGCCGATAGCGACGTGCGACGCCCCCATCTCCCGGGTCGCCGGCCAGCCAGCCGATGCCGAAGCCGTCGGCGTTGATGGTCCCCCCACTCCGCATGTCAAGGGGCGCATATGACTGATGCAGAAGCGAATGGGGCTGGCGCAGAACAAGATCCGCCAGCAGGACGGGCGGGCCGAGGTAGGCCAGGTGACGGCACATGCCTCAGTCGACCTCGCCCGGTCGAGGGTCGCGAGCGCACCGGAACCCTGCGAAGATCTGCCGCCGGATCGGGAAGTCCCAGTTGCGGAACGTGCCCCGAACCGCCACCGCGTCTGAGCCGAACGATCCGCCTCGCAGCACCTTGTAGTCGGGGCCGAAGAAGACCAGGGAGTACTCGGGGTACGGAAATACCGTGAAGCCTGGGTAGCCGCCGAAGTCGCTCGATGTCCATTCCCAGACGTCGCCGATGAGCTGCTGCACTCCGAGGGGGGAGGCCCCACGCGGGTAGGCGCCGGCCTCGGCGGGGCGGAGGTGGCGCTGACCGAGGTTTGCGTACTCAGGGCCGGGGTCCTCGTCCCCCCACGGGTATCGGCGGGACCGACCTGTGACCGGATCCCAGCGCGCTGCCTTCTCCCACTCGGTCTCGGTGGGTAGGCGTCTTCCCGCCCAGGTGGCATACGCCTGCGCCTCGTGGAAGCACACGTGCATGACCGGCTCGTGTGGCGGCACCGGCTCGCGCACACCGAAGCGCATCCGCCACCAGATGCCGGACTCCTGCTCCCAGAACTGTGGCGCGGTGAGCCTCGCCTCCTGGCGATGGACCCAGCCCTGGGCGGTCCACCATTGCGGCTGGTCGTAGGCGCCAGCCTCGATGAAGTCCTGGTATGCGCGGTTGGTCACTGCGGCGGTGTCGAGAAGGAACGGTGCGACGTCCACGACATGGGCCGGGCGTTCGTTGTCCAGGGCCCACGGCTCGGTGGACGTGCCCATCGTGAATGGTCCGCCGGGCACCAGAACCTCGGTCGCGGGCAGCGGCGTGCCCGGCGGAGGTGGCGAGGCGTCAAGCACGGCAGCGCCATGACGAAGCTGATGTGTGGCCAGCATCGTCTCGTCGTGCTGCTGCTCGTGCTGGGCGACCATGCCGAACGCGAATGCCTGGTCCAGAAGAGGTCTCCCCTCCAGCGGACTTTGCTCCAGGACGTCGAGCACCTTGTCTCTGACCTCGCGGACATAGTCGCGAGCACCAGCCGGACCCAGCAACGGAAGTGCGGGGCGATGGGCGCGCGTGTGCTTGAACGCGTCATACAGGTGGTCGATGTCCTGTCGCACCGGATCGCGACCACCAACGTCGCGGACCAGCCACAGCTCCTCCTGGTTACCGACGTGGGCCAGGTCCCACACCAACGGCGACATCAGGGGCGAGTGCTGGCGCACGAGGTCGTCGTCGTCGACGGACTCGGTCAGCAGCTGGCTTCGGTTCCGTGCCCGCGTCAGCACCGATGCCACATCAGAGCGCCACTGCTCTGCCGAGCGGCCAGGAGCCGACGGGGTCAGGGTCATGCAGAGAACCTCCGGCTCGTCGGGATCGTCTCGATGCGGAGCGCGAGGTCGTCGAGGACGTGTCGTTGTTGTGCGGCAGTGAGGTCGAGGTGGTCCAGGGAGCTGGCACCGAGCTCGACGAGCGCAGCAGCGGCTTCGCCCAAGGCAGGGTCCTCCAGTCCGTCCCGCGCCGCCTCGAGCCATCGGCCTTCGGTGGCCTCCGTGAGGTCGAGGACCTGGTCGATCGTCGAGGATCGCGCCATCAAGGCGGCCAGAAGGATAAAAGGCGTGACCCATCGAGAGCCGGCCTGCGCGTCGAGGTATCGGATCTCGAGGTAGCCCTTGGGGCGGACCGGCGGGAAGAGGGTGGTCAGGTGGTAGTCGAGGTCATCCACTGTCGGATGTCGACCGACGACGCGTGGCTCGGCTATCCATCGAGAAAACGTCAGTCCGCGCGGAGCAGCCCAGGAAGGGCCGTCCCCGCGGACGCAGATCACAGGGGCTTCCATGGCCATCTGCGCCCACTGCTCTACAGGGTTGTCTGTGGGCGACGGCGGCAGGGTAAAGGGCGGGCAGGTGCCAAGGGTCGACATCAACCGTGAAGATGCCCACCCGGTCGCTCGTCCGCCCATATCAGGTGAGTTTGCGAACAGCGCCACCAATGCGGGCCCGAGTGCGTGCGCCGCCCGCCATCGGGTCGGGGCCTGGTCGACGCGGCCCGCATCGAGGCAGACCTGTATCGACGCTGTGCTGCACATCATCAGCGAACCATGCGGACCGATCACGTCGAACGCTGCCTGCATCGCCTCGTAGCGAGGGACGTGCAACAACCGGTTCGGCGAACGAAACGGATCGGTCCCGTGCCGACCGACCTCGAGGCCCCGCTGCTCAAGAAGAGCCGACAGTGTCGAAGCGTCGGCGGTGGCAACGGCGACGATCGCAGCAGCAGAGTCAGACGGCGGCGGGGAGATCTCCACCTGACCTCCGGGCTCGACGGTGACCAGGGAGCCCGCGGGTAGAGGGAGATGGCTGCTTTGGGGATGGATCGTTGTTGGCGCGTGCTCCCCCAGCGCAAGGCTCAACTGGGCAGCGGTCAAAGGTCGCCCGGGATCGTAGCGATGGTGGACGGTCCACTCGAGCTCGACTCCGTGAAGCCGCGGCGGTCCATGCTTGAAACACACCATGGCCACATAACCCTCGGCCTGGGCGCGATCACGCAAAGGCGTCGAAGGTCGCTCCGGGACAGGTGAGGCTGTCACGCCTGTCGGGTTGCCCATCCCCTCGAACATAATCGAGACCGCTGACATGGACAACCACTTTGCGGATCCCGAAAATGGTGAAGGCAAAACACCCCGCACGTCTGGAAGGGTGGAGGACATGAAGACAGCCAGCTCAAAAGACGGTACGAAGATCGCGTATGACGAAAAGGGCCATGGACCGGCCGTCATACTGGTCAATGGCGCGATGACCACCCGCTCGTCCGGCTCCAATCCGGCATTGGCCGACCTCCTGGCCCAGCAACTCACGGTGTACAGCTATGACCGTAGAGGGCGAGGTGAGAGCGGTGACACGTTGCCCTATGCCGTGTCGCGGGAGATCGAGGACCTGGGAGCGCTGATCACGCTGGCCGGCGGCACGGCCTCTTTGTACGGTCACTCGTCCGGTGCATCCCTTGCTCTGGAAGCCGCCGTTGCCCTCGGCGAAAACGTCGAGAGGCTCGCAATGTACGAGGCTCCCTACAACAACGACCCCGAGGCCAAACGGGCATGGGGTCACTACATCGAGCAGTTGACCGATGCCTTGGCCGCGGGGCGACGCGGGGACGCGATTGCCCTTTTCATGAGCTACGTCGGGGTCCCGGCAGCCGAGATTGCGGGCATGCGTCAGGCGCCCTTCTGGTCAGGCCTCGAGGCCGTCGCACCCACGCTTGCCTACGACCACACCGGCATACTTGGGTCCGACGCGGCGATACCGGTTGAGCGCGCCGCGAGTGTCGGTGCCCCGACCCTCGTCATGCATGGCGGTGACAGCGTTGCGTTCATGGGCGAGACGGCCCGCACACTGAGTCACGCCATACCGCGCGCTCAGCTTCGCGTTCTGAACGGCCAGACCCATGAAGTGGATCCGGCTGTACTGTCCCCCATCCTGATAGACTTCCTTGCTCAGAACTGAGCTTCGCGCCGCAGGTCACTCCTCACCAGCCACGACGCCATTCAGGTGCGTGGCTCCCAGCTGAAGTACCGCATCGAGAGCAGCAGAGCAGCGATGCCCCAGACGCCGACGATGAGCACGTCGCTCCAGCGGAATGCCGTGCCCAGGAAGCCCGCCTGGATCCCGTCGGCGAAGTGCTTCACCGGGAAGATGCGAGCAACCCAGGTGATCCAGGCCGGTGCGTCATCACCGATCGGAATGAAGACGCCCGACAGGAACAACAGGGGCAGGATCGTCGCGTTGACAATGGGTGCGGCCGCGTCGGCATTGGGGATGACGGCGGTGATGGCGAACCCCAGGGCGCAGAAGCTTGCCGCTCCCACCATGAGGATCACGAGGAACCGGAAGAGCGGCGCGCCGGTCGGGACCTCCGCCTGGTAGAGCACTTTGCCGAATGTCACGGTGATCGCCACCAGCAGGAGCGAGACGAGCATCGCATGGAGCACCTTGGCGGTGAAGAAGACCGCGCTGGGTAGCGGAGTACCGTTCGTACGCTTGAGCACGCCCGCGTCGCGCTGGAAGCACAGGCCCATTGCCGTGTTGTTGTAGCAGGCGGTAATCACGGCGAAGGCGCCCATCGCGGCGACGTAGTACGTGGACTGGTGCACCAGATGACCGCCGAGCCGTACCCGGCCGCCCCCCAGGAGTGCGGTGAAGATGACCAGAAACATCAACGGGAACGCGAAGGTGAAGAACGCGGAGGCCGGATTGCGCCAGAACGCCTTGTTGATGTAGCGCATCTGGGCGAGGGTGAGAGCCGGCGCGCTCATTCCAGTGTCCTCTCCGAGGCGGGTCCAGCGCCAGCAGGCCGGGTCGAAGTGGCCGAGCCCGTGAGCTGGAGGTAGACGTCCTCCAGTGAGGGTCGCAGGATCTGCAGCGTGCTCAGGCTTACCGAGTTTTCCAGGGCCCAACCCGTCAGCTGGTGTAGTCCGCTAGCCAGGTCGTCTGGCGCAAACTCCACGAAGCCTTCGGGCGAAGGCTGCCCGCCGAGGTCCGGTGGGGCCGTGATGCCGTCCGGCAGGTGATAGCTCACTCGGGCACGAGTGGCGTCCCGTCCGCCGAGGGTTGCCGGCGCCCCCAGGGCGACGATCCGGCCGTCAGCAATCACTGCGACGCGGTCCGCCAGGTGCTGGGCCTCGTCCATGTAGTGCGTGGTGAGCAGCACGGTCTTGCCCAGTGCGGCAAGGTTCTTGACCACCTCCCAGGCCTCGTGTCGCGCGGACGGGTCGAATCCCGTGGTCGGCTCATCGAGGAACAGCAGCTCTGGGTCGCCAGCCAAGGCGATGGCGACGTCCAGGCGGCGCTGTTGTCCGCCAGAGAGCTTGACCACGCGTGTGTTGCGCTTGCTCACCAGCCCGACCAGGTCGATGACCTCATCGACCGGGCGCGGGTGCGGGTAGTAGCCCGAGTACATGGCAATCGTCTCGGCCACGGTGAGGTACGGATCGATCCCGGTGGACTGGAGGACGATCCCGATCTGGGCCTTCAGCAGCCTTGGCTGCTTTTGGGGATCCAGACCCAGGACCTTGACCTCACCACCGTCACGGTGGCGGTATCCCTCGAGTATCTCCACGGTGGTCGTCTTGCCCGCACCGTTCGGTCCCAGCATCGCGAAGACCTCGCCGCGAGCGATCTGAAGATCGATTCCCGCGACCGCATGGACGTCGCCGTAGGACTTGGTCAGGCCACCCACCTGAATGACCGTGGAGGTGTCCACGGTTGACCCCGCCATCACAGCTTCCTTCCGCCGTTGGACCCAACCAGCGCCACCACAGGAAGAGGCTACTCACCAACGAATGCTCCCACGGGGCAAGGCGACAATCGACCCGACATTCAGCTATGTGCCGTTCGAGGTAACCGCGAAGCGGATGGCCACACCAGACGGCACAGTTCCGGATCCTCAGCACGCGAGCATGCGCCGGTACGTCGAGGCGCAGCTGCTCTACTTCGGCGAGAGCGATCCGCGGCGACGAGCCAGCGTCGTCATCGACAACGCTGTCATCGAATCTCCACGCCTGGTCCGAGTTCTATAGCTGCCCGCTTGGCGCGCCGGGCATACCGGACTGCGGACACCAGAAGCGGCAGGAACGCAGCGAACGCGCCCAGCACGACGATCGAGACCGGGCCACGCACGAGGCTGGGGACCGGAAGGATGCAGACCAACAGACCGACGTTGATCAGCGGGGCCCGCAGAGTGTTGCCGCGATCAAGCCGTGCCTGAGTTCCTCGTACGACGGTGGGGCCACCGCCGAGAACCACGGGCACCAGGTAGGTCAGGGCGCCGAGCAGGATCTGTGCGGCGAACCCAGCGGCAAGAGGAACGATGAGCAGTCCCAGAAGGTCTGTGACCACGGCCCAGGTCGGGCTCGTGACCAACACGGTGAACAGACCGAGCAGGGAACCAATCAGCCAGAGCACGGCGGCCATCACCGACCATGTGGCATAGCCAGAAGGGGCCTTGACCAACGTCACCTGTGCCAGCGGCCGAACAGCCCAGAGGACTCCGCCGAGGTAGGCCGCCACCCCGACCGCAGCCAACACCTGTACCCCCGCGAAGGCGCCCCCTGCAGTGACGACGACCGAGGCGACCAGCATCGGAAGTGCCTGGCGCGCAACGAGTTCAGCGCCCTCTGCGATCCTCGTACGCAGCATCGTGGGCCACAGGGTGACCAGGGTGCCCATGACGGTGAGTCCGATCCAGCCCAGCAGGTTGAAGGTGAGGTGTGCGACTACCAACCGTCCCTGCCAGGGCTCAACGGGGTCGCGGGCCAGGATCGCGCCCACACCGGCACCGATGGGCAGAGCCATCGAGGCGCACACGTAGTAGCGCACGGTTGCTCCGAAGCGCGATGCCAGTGCGACCCGAGCCTGCAGGGCCAGTGCGATGCCATGGGCCATGGCCGCGGTGCCCACGACTATGGACCCGACCAGCGTCAGGATCCACTGATCCCCCACCATGCCGGCGACCACCGAGGTAACGCCGACGTTCAGGATGATCAGCCGGACGGCTTGCCAGCGCCGCGATCCGATAGTTGTTCGGCGCCTCAGAAGTGCGTCCGCGAAGTGGGCGCTCCAGACGAAGACCGCATTGGTGACAGCACCCAACAGCAGCAGATGCACGAGCAGCCAGGGCGACTCGTGGACATAGCGGTGGAAGAGGGCGATCCCGAGCAGCGCGGTCAGCCAGGCGGCGACCGGTGCGTTGGCGCCGAGATGCCACTTTGTGCGGTCGCGCAGAGCCATCGGCGCCGGGGTTTCGAGCCTCATCGATCCGTCGAAGAACGCGGGAGCAGATCCAGACGGCAGGCGCCGGGCTCCGAAAAGGACTGCAGCGCAGTGCGTTCCGTTCGATCTGGGTCGTTGCCGAGCTCATCCAGGGCGCCGCGCACGACGCCGAGATGGACTCCGCAGACAACTTCCGGATATTGGTGGGCCGCCTCGAGGAGCGGGCAACGCCGAAGCTTGACCACAGCGGCGCGAGCATCCGGCATCGGATCGAAGCCGAGCTCTCTCAGCAGGGCGACCACCTCTCGGCGCGCAGCGACCGCACTCGGTGACCTCACCACGTCGCGAATCAAACCCCTGCCCACACCGCCAGAGGAGCGCCGCAAAAGGTCGCGACCCCATACCCGTCCGGTCTCGATGGCGTCGGTGCCCGGATGCCGACTCTTGTGGGCGATGTGGGCCGCCAACGCGGACGCAAGACCGGCATAGTCGCTCGCCCCCTGGTCGGATCCGAGGTCAGGCGCCGCGCTGTAGAGCCACGCGGGGCGCCCGCGGCCATCTGCGGCTGCCCGAGTGCGAACGACCATCCGGTCGTCGGACAGACCGTCCAGATGTTCGCGGATGGTGTTGGGATGCTGTCGAAGCAGAGCCGACAGTGCTCTGACCGTGCAGGGCGTGGGCTGGTCGACCAGGACATCCAGAATGGCCGCCCGGGCGGTCGAGAGGTGGGCCCGACGACGGTTCACACGTGCGGCTGGCGAGGGTCCGTACCCCGTTCGTGCGCCGGTGTTCGCAGCCGCTGCAACTTCAGTCTCCCTATTTTCCACGGAATCGAGTGTAATAACTTCAGGCACGCTTCGCCAATCGCGCGGGGTTGAGGCGCCACGCACCGCGAAGCTGCCTCACCTCGGAGACATGCCCAGCCGTGACCACTCCACTACCGCATTCACGCGTGGACGAAGCGGATCCTCCACGCCTCGGGGCCACGCTCGAGGTAGTCGATGCTGAACAACCCGGGCGAACGCTGCTCAACCTGCTCCAGCAGTGGCAGCGGGTCGTGGGGTGCCACCAACACCAGACCGCCGCCCGCACCGATCGAGTCCAGAGCGCCAAAGATCGTGGCATGCCGTATGGCGTGTGGCACCGCCCGCGCATCGAGCACTGGCAGGTCGCCAGCCGGATTCTTCTCACCACAGCCACACTCACCTCCGCAACCGCCATGGGCGATGGCCTCGGCGCTCTCGCCCTCGTCGTGGCCCCCAAGAAGCTCATGCATGCCGGCCAGGACCTCTGCAAGTGAGATCTCACTCGACTCTGCCAGCAGCGGCAGGATCTGCTCGTTCTCCTTGACCAGGTGGGATTCGAACAACGAACGCAGCGCCTGCGCGTTGGCTGCGGCGCGCACCGGGCTGGTCGCTTTTCCAATGGTCTCCACCAGCTCGACCAGTTCGCGGTGCTCGGCGAGCATGGCGTCGACCAAGAGCCGGG
Source organism: Actinomycetales bacterium (assembly GCA_038236365.1). Classification (GTDB taxonomy): domain Bacteria; phylum Actinomycetota; class Actinomycetes; order Actinomycetales; family Dermatophilaceae; genus UBA4719. Next base: position 53,034 of record JBBRZV010000012.1, read on the forward strand.
CGCGTGGGTCCTCGCGAGCTTTGGGGTACATGGCCTTCTCCTCCGCGAGCGCATGCGGGACCAGCTCTGCGTGGCACCAGCTGACCAGGGCGTTGGATGCGGCGCCGGCTGCTGGCAGATCACTTCGCGCCGCAGCGTCAAGCAAGGCCTCCACCTGAAGGGCCAGGGCACCGGCCAGCTGCGCGTGATGGTCCTTGACTGCTTCGACAGCCTCGGCGTCTGCGGCGCTGGTTGCGACAACGACCGTGCTCATGAGAACTCCTCTAGCTCTGATGCGATGAGGGACCCTGAGGCGCCTCGGCTCGCCTTGTCCGGCGAAGGCCTGCACCCAGTTTATTACATACTATTCCGTGTAAAATACCAGGCGGCGAACAGATAGGCGTTGGCGATCGGCGCGGAGGGAGCTCAGGAGCGCATCCCGATCAGGGCTCAGGGGTCGGGTCGTCCTCGAGCCGGCGCAGGGCTGGAACTGGGTCGAGGCCGTCTTGTTCGGCGACCAGCAGGATGAGTGACCGCGCTTCCTCGACGCAGGCGGCACAGCCAGCCAGGTGGGTGCGCATCGCCCGCTGGTGGTGGTCGGGGTCGGCAAGGAGTGCCTCGACGTACTCGTCGACCAGGTCGAAGCAGTCGTCGCAGGACAGGAATGGTTCGGTGTCCAGAGTCAGGCTCAGCGCCGCCTGAAGGCTCAGGGGGGTGTTGGCTTGGGTCATGATGTGCCTGCTTTGGGTAGTGATGTGGTCAGGTGGCCAGAGGCGACCAGGTGGGCGCGCAAACGGGTTCGCGCTTCGTGGACGGTCTTGTACAGCGCATTGCGGTTGCTGCCCAGTCGTTGGGCGAGAACGTCGATCGGGATCTCGTCGACGAGCAGTGCAATCGTGATCCGGCGCTGATGTGGTGTCAGGGCCACATCGATGGCCAGGCGAACCGCCGCGGCCAGGTCTGAGGCTTCGGCATAGCTCGCCGGCGACGGGCCGCATTCCATCACCTGCGTGGCGTCATTGAGCTCGACCTCGCGGTGCGCCCATGCGAAACGGCGCACCTCCGTTGCGGACTGAAGGATGGCGAACTTGTAGGCCCAGGTGGTGAACCGGCTGCGGCCCTCGAAAGTGGAGAGCTTGGCCAGCACAGCCATCATCGCCTCATCGGCGGCCTGGTTGGCGATCTCGTCGAGGCGTTCGCTGCCAACCCCGGCAAGTGCCGAGCTCATCCGCCGGACCTGATGGTGGCAGGCCCGCAGCATCATCTGGTGGAGCCGGTCCATGGCGTGGTCCTGGCCCGGCCCCGGGGTGCTGAGCGCCTCAACCCAGTTCTCCGGATCGGCGCCGGTCAGATCGAGGCTCGGGGGGACGCGGTCGTCCGCGCTTACCAGGCTCACCTTCAGCTGCCCGACGTCGCGAGGGGCGAGAGGATTCTGGCAGCGAGATCGGGTGGACACCCACGGTCGACCAGCTGGAGCAAGGCATGGACATCGATGGCGGGGATCGACGCCAGCCGGTCCGCCAGCTCCTGGGGGAAGCCGGACTCCAGCAACCGGCAACGACGCCAGGTGATGACGTCGACCGGCGGACCATCGGTACAACATCGGCTGCACGGCGCCAGGTGATTGATCGTCATAACTGGTTTGTGTCGTGAGGGCATGCCGGTCTTACCGAACTCGCGCAGATCCGGTAAGAACTTCCGCTGCGTAGACGCAAACATGTCGTGACCCTCTCGACCACCGGAAGTCTCCACCTGGCCCCTGGCCGGGTCAACCTCGCCCATCACCAAGTCATCAGCACTGCCACCTCTGCCCAAGAGGTGGTTGCAGCGCTCGCAGCAACCCTGCTGATTACCGGAAAGGAACCGCAATGAACCAGACCCGCGCTCAACGTCGAGCCTCGATCCCGCTGGTAGTGCTCATCCTGAGCGCTCTCCTGGGTTTCCTGCTCATCTCTCGGGCCACACCCGCTCAGGGGGACCAGACGACAGCCGGAGGCCACTCGCATACCGCTGCGGTGGTGCCACGACGAGCCGCTCAGGACGCCTTCCACGACCAGATGCGCAAGCTCTGGGAGGACCACGTCACCTGGACCAGGCTGGCGATCGTGACCTTCGCTGACGGGTCGGCCGGTTTTGACCCAACAGCGGGTCGGTTGCTGCAGAACCAGACCGATATCGGCGACTCGATCAAGCCGTTCTACGGCGCGGCCGCCGGCAACCGGCTGACAGCCCTGCTGCACGACCACATCACCATCGCGGTGGAGATCCTGCAGGCCGCAAAAGCCGGCAACACCGGGGCTTTCGACGCCGCCAACACCCGCTGGTACGCCAACGGCAACGACATCGCCGACTTCCTCGCGGCGGCCAACCCTCGCTCCTGGCCGGACGCCGTGATGCGCGCCGACATGAAGGAGCACCTCGACCAGACGCTGGCTGAGGCCGCCCACGAGCTGCACGGTCAGTACGCCGCGGGCGTCACCGACTACGAGGGCATCCACGCCCACATCCTCATGATGGCCGACCAGCTCAGCGCCGGCATCATCGCGCAGTTCCCCTCTCACTTCCGCTGAACCTCCTTTGAACCTTCTTACACACCAACAGAAAGGCACCATCGCCATGACCACCACCCAGCCCAGTTCTTCAGCCCCCACCACAGCTGCGGGGGGCCTCATCCCCCGGATCCGCGCCGCCGACCCGGCAGAGCAGGCGTTCATGATCCTTCGGGCCGCCTTCACGGTCGCCCCCATCCTGTTCGGGGCGGACAAGTTCCTGCACCTGATGGTCAACTGGGACAAATACCTTGCCCCGGCGCTGTCCAACCCGCTGCCCTTCACCCCCCACCAGCTGATGTATGCCGTCGGCGTCCTCGAGATCATCGCCGGCCTGGTCGTCGCCATCCACCCCCGCCTGGGCGGCCCGGTGGTAGCCGCCTGGCTCGCCGGCATCATCATCAATCTCCTTCTCATCCCAGGGTTCTACGACGTGGCGTTGCGGGACTTCGGGCTGTTCCTGGCGGCCCTTGCCCTGAGCCGGCTGGCCACCACCTACGACCCTCGCCCACTGCGGTGGCTCACCAGGAAGAGCTGACCGATGACCACCGCGTTGGTCCTGTCCGGCGGCGGCAGCCTGGGAGCCGTGCAGGTCGGCATGTTGCAGGCCCTGGGCGAACGCGGGGTCGAACCCGACCTGTTGGTCGGGACGTCGGCAGGGGCCATCAACGCGGCCTTTGTCGGCGGACACGGGATGGGCGCTGAGGCACTGGACGAGCTCGCCGGGCTCTGGCGGTCGCTACGGCGCCGGGACCTCTTCGCCCTCCGGCCGCTGCACGGAGTCCTGGCAGTGGCCGGGATAAGGGCCTCGCTGTTCTCCGCCGAGCCGCTGCGAGCCCTGGTCGAGGCCAACCTTGGATACGCGGACCTGCTGGACGCGCAGATCGAGCTGCACCTGGTCACCACCGACCTGAGCAGCGGACATGAGGTGATGCTCTCCAGCGGCGACGCGGTCAGCGCGGTCGTGGCCAGCGCCGCCATACCCGGCGTCTTCCCGCCGGTACGCCGCGAAGGTCGCGTGCTCATCGACGGAGGAATCGCTGAGCACGCGGCCATCCGCCATGCCCTCGAATGCGGAGCCGACGAGGTTTATCTCCTGCCAACCGGCTTCCCATGCGCGCTTACGGCCGCACCGACCACCGCTGTGGGGGTGGCCCTGCAGGCCCTGACGCTGTTGTCCCAGCAACAGCTCATCGGCGAGGTCGGGCGCTACGCCGGACCCGCCAAGCTCAAGGTCCTACCGCCGCTATGTCCCCTGAAGGTCTCCGCGGCAGACTTCAGCCACGCCGACGAGCTGATCACCAGAGCCAAAAAGGCCACTGGGCTGTGGCTCGAAGAGGGCGGCCCCGATCTGCCCATGCCGGAACGGTTTCTGTCGATGCACGACCACCACCACGCCTCAACCCTTCTCCCATCCGCGCCGCGGGCTGCGACTGCCGAGCTGGTCGTCACGGCTGCGGTAGACGATGTATGGGCGGGTAAGGTACCCCAGCGGTGCGCTGAAGACATGCACCAGTCGGGTGAAGGGCCATAACGCGAATAGCGAGAACGCGGCCAGGGCGTGGAGCTTGAATCCGATCGGTGCGGCCTTCATCAGCTCCGGGTGCAGGGAGAACCGGAAGATGCCGCGGAACCACACCGACACGCCCTCGCGGTAGTCGTAATGGCCGAAGATGTTGGCGACCACCGTGTTGACCAGACCGAGCACGATCACCGTCGCAAGAAAGACGTACATCGTCTTGTCCATGCGCGTGGTCGCGGAGAACACCGGCCCGACGGTGCGGCGCCGGTAGATCAGGATCGCCATTCCCACCACGGTGCAGACGCCGGCTACGGTACCGACGCTGACGGCCATGAAGTGGTAGAGACCCTCTGAGATGCCGACAAAATCGGTCCACGGCTTCGGGACGCCCAGGCCCATGACGTGGCCGGCCAGGACGAACAGGATGCCGAAGTGGAACAGCGGGCTGCCCAGGCGCAGCAGCCGGTTCTCGTAGAGCTGTGAGGAACGGGTGGTCCAGCCAAACTTGTCGTAGTGGTAGCGCCAGAAGTGGCCAACGACGAATACGGTCAGACAGATGTAGGGGAAGACGACCCACAAGAAGGTGTCCAGGCCAGTCATGCTCCGGCTCGATTCCTGGCGGGTGGGGTGGCGCTTGTGCGCGCAGTTGAGTATGTCGGCAGCGGCAACGCGACCAGGCCGCCCGTTCTGCCGGATGGCTGCGGCATGTACTCCGGGGGGGCGAATGGTGCGAGGCCGACCTCCTCGGCTGGCGGGCCTTCCGCCGCGAGCTTCATCACCGCTTCCCTGTCGCCACCGGCGAGCGGTGGCAAGGTGGCACTGACCGCCTGCAACACGTAGGCCCAGGGCGAGTGCGCGTCCTCCAGGGCCAGTCGCAAGAGCTCCAGCCCCGCACGATGATCCAGCAACAGCGACCGCGCGCCTGCCACGTCCGCTGTGGCACCGAACTCGAGCACCACGGCAAGGTGGTCGGGCAGTTCGCCCTCGGATAGGACCATGCCCGACTCGCGGTATGCCGTCTTGAACCGCAACAGCGCCACTCCCCTGTTTCGGGTGTCGCCGAACTCGAAGTAGGTCAGGTAGAGACAGCAGCGCTTCTGGTGGTCGAAGGTCGCCACGAAGTCTGCTGCCAGCTCCGGCAGTGTGGTGACCTCGAGATGACTCAGGAAGGCCAAGAGTGGATCCGAGACCGCGGTGGGCAGCAGTGACGCGGCATCGCGTAGGAGACCGGCTCGAGCTATCAGCTCTTCGTCTGGGTAGCCCAGCAACAGCGAGGCGCTCTGCCAGGCCAGCACCAGCTGCTGATCAGTGAGGCCGTTCCGTGGCCGCGACTTGGACATTCGGGCGCTGACCTTCACGAGTCTCCCTCCGGCGGCTCCGAGCCTGGTGAATCCGATTGCGGTGGCTGGTCTTCGGGCTCCTTGCGGTGGGTCTTCGGGAAGAGCCCGGCGGGCTTGCCCCGGCCGTTCCAGTTGAGCAGGTTGGTGCGTCCACGGCGATGCTCGGTCTCGACCACCGAGTCACTGGTCTGCCGGTCCTTGAGCATCTGGAAGTTCTCCACTGCAATCGGGGTCGGCACGCCCGAGCCCTCGCCGAATGGCCCGGAGCCGCCCATGCCCGGTCCGCCCTCGAAGTCCAGGCTGCACTCGGTCGCGAGCTCCTCGAGGGCGTGCGCCTGCTCGGCGTGGGCCGGCGGGATGACGTAGCGCTCGTCGTACTTGGCGATCGCGAGCAGGCGGAACATGTCCTGGATCTGCACGCCGGTCATGCCGACCGCTGTGGCGAGGGACTCGTCCGCTGGCCGGCCCATGTTGACCTCGCGCATATAGGAACGCATGGCCGCGAGACGGCGCAGCACCGCATCCACCGGAGCAGTGTCACCGGCGGTGAACAGCTCGGCAAGGTACTCGATCGGGATCCGCAGCGCCTCGATCGCCGCGAACAGGTTCTCACCGTCCTCAGCGTCATGGCCGGTGTCGCGCACGATGTCGACGACCGGGGACAGCGGCGGGATGTACCAGACCATGGGCATGGTGCGGTACTCCGGGTGCAGCGGGAGCGCAACCTTGAAGGTGTTGATCAGCGCCCAGATTGGTGACCGCTGCGCGGCCAGGACCCAGTCCCTTGGTATGCCGGCAGCCTCCGCCTCGCGCATCACCGCCGGGTCGTTCGGGTCCAGGAAGACGCTTCGCTGCGCTTCGTACAAGTCGTGGTCATCGGTGCTGGAGGCGGCCTCGAGGACCTTGTCCGCGTCATAGAGCATGAGGCCGATGTAGCGAAGGCGACCGACGCACGTTTCGGCGCAAACGGTGGGTAGCCCCACCTCGATGCGGGGGAAGCAGAACGTGCACTTCTCGGCCTTGCCGGTCTTGTGGTTGAAGTAGATCTTCTTGTAGGGGCAGCCCGAGACACACATGCGCCAGCCACGACAACGGTCTTGGTCGACCAGGACGATGCCGTCCTCTTCGCGTTTGTAGATCGCGCCCGACGGACAGGAGGCGGCACATGAGGGGTTCAGGCAGTGCTCGCAGATCCTGGGCAGGTAGAACATGAACGTCTGCTCGAACTCGAACTTCACCTTGTCGGCGATGTTTTTGAGCATCACGTCCTTGTGCCCATGCTCGATCGAGCCGCCGAGGTCGTCGTCCCAGTTGGCGCTCCACGCGATGTTGATGTTCTTGCCGGAGATCAGGGACTTGGGCCGTGCGACCGGCGTGTGCTCCTGCGCCGGGGCATCGGTCAAGGTGCTGTAGTCGTAGGTCCACGGCTCGTAGTAGTCCGAGATCGAGGGCAGCTTGGGGTTGGAGAAGATGGTCGCGAGCTTCTGGAGACGGCCCCCGCCCTTGAGCGCGAGTCGACCGCGACGGTTCAG
>JBBRZV010000013.1:0-57726 GCA_038236365.1 Actinomycetales bacterium
AGACGCCGGACGCCGACTCGAAACAGATTGCGGGCAATATCCTGGACTTTCTTACCCACGAGGTGAAGATGGGCCGGCTGCCCGAGACCCTGCTGCCGCTGCAGTCGGGCGTCGGCAACATCGCCAACGCCGTGCTGATGGGGCTGGACGAAGGCCCGTTCCGGCCGCTGACCTCCTACACCGAGGTGATCCAGGACGGCATGCTGCAGATGCTCAAGAGCGGCACCCTGAGCATGGCCTCCGCCACCGCGTTCTCCCTCAGTGACGACGCCATGGCCGACCTGTGCGAGAACATTGACTACTACCGCGAGCGGATCATCCTTCGCCCGCAGGAGATCAGCAACCACCCCGAGGTGATCCGCCGGCTTGGCTGCCTCGCGATGAACGGAATGATCGAGGCTGACCTCTACGGCAACGTCAACTCCACCCACCTGATGGGCTCGAGCATCGTCAACGGCATCGGTGGCTCAGGGGACTTCGCCCGCAACGCCTACATCTCCTTCTTCGTGACGCCGGCGGTCGCCAAGGGCGGGGCGATCTCGTGCATCGTCCCGATGGTCAGCCACGTTGACCACACCGAGCACGACACGCACGTCATCGTCACCGAGCAGGGTCTGGCCGACCTTCGCGGGCTGCCCCCCCGCCGACGGGCTCAGGTGATCATCGACAAGTGTGCGCACCCGGACTACCGGGCAGAGCTGCAGGACTATCTCGACAGGGCGACGGCCAGCTCGTCCGGCAAGCACACTCCGCACCTGATCGAGGAGTCCTTGTCGTGGCACGCCCGGTATCTGCAGGACGGCACGATGCAAAAGGCCTGAGCGCTACACCCGTAGCTCACGCAGGGTGATTGCGGTCGCCACCGCTGCGGTGGCGGCCTCATGGCCCTTGTCCTCGCTGGAGCCCTCGAGCCCGGCGCGGTCGAGGGCCTGCTGCTCGTCGTCGCAGGTGAGGACGCCGAAACCCACCGGCACACCGGTTCGGAGACCGACATCGGTCAGGCCCATCGTGGCGGCCTGGCAGATGTAGTCGAAGTGAGGGGTCCCGCCCCGGATCACGACGCCGAGCGCGACCAACGCGTCGTACGCGGTGGCCAAGCGGGAACAAGCCAGAGGCAGCTCGAACGCCCCCGGCACGCGGACCAGCTCGACGGATGAGACGCCCGCGTCAGCAAGACCGCGGCGGGCACCGGCAATGAGCCCATCCATCACCGTCGTATGCCAGGACGCTGCCACGATCGCAACGCGAAGAGCGCTGCCGTCAACGTTGAGTGTGGGCGCGCCGTGCTTCATACGTGGGCCCCCGTATCCCTCATGCCGACGCCCCCTTGTCGTGTTCGTCAAGAATCAGATCGTGGCCCATGCGATCACGTTTGGTGCGCAGGTAGGTCTCGTTGTACACGCCAGGCGCGATGCTGAGCCGCTCGACCGCCGCCACCTCAATGCCATAGTCGCGCATGGCGTTGACCTTCATCGGGTTGTTGGTCAGCAGCCGCACCGCACTGAGGCCAAGGTCGGCGAGAATGGCTCCCCCCGCCGCGTACTCGCGTGCGTCGATCGGCAGACCGAGCTCGGTCTGCGCGTCAACGGTGTCGAACCCGTTGTCCTGCAACGCATAGGCCTGCAGCTTGCTGATCAGTCCGACCCCCCTGCCTTCGTGGCCTCGCAGATAGACCACGATGCCACCCTCGGCAGCCACCCGCTCCAGCGAGCGCTCGAGCTGAGGACCGCAGTCACATCGTTGGGAGCCGAAGACGTCTCCTGTGAGGCATTCGGAATGCAGTCGTGCCAGCGGTGCTCGCCCTGGCAGGCCCTTCGGACTGACCAGAGCGAGGTGGTCGTCTCCGGTCAGCAGGTCACAATAGCCGACCACGCGGAACACCCCGTGCCTGGTTGGCAGTCGGGTCTCAGCAAGGCGCTCGACCCTGTCATGGCGCTTACGCCAGGCGATCAAGGCCTCGATGGTGATCACTGGCAGGTGGTGCTGGGCTCCCAGCTCGAGGACCGCGGGCAGACGCATCATCGAGCCGTCGTCATGCACGAGCTCCCCGATGGCTCCCACCGGCGCGAGCCCGGCCAGGCGGCACAGGTCCACAGTCGCCTCGGTGTGCCCGCCGCGGACGAGTACTCCACCGGGCCTGGCCCGCAAGGGGACCACGTGCCCCGGGCGGGTGAAGCCCGAAGCGGTCGAGTCCTCTTGCGCAAGAAGGCGAATGGTGTGCGCGCGGTCAGCCGCGCTGATACCCGTCGTGACGCCCTCTGCGGCATCCACCGTCACCGTGTATGCCGTACCTCGGGGGTCCTGGTTGTCCGCCACCATCGGTGGCAGCCCCAGGCGATCCGCGAAGCCCTCAGGCATCGGCGCGCAGATGTAGCCGGAGGTGTGGCGGATTGTCCATGCCATCCACTCGGTGGTCAACGTCGCAGCGGACAGGATGACGTCGCCCTCGTTCTCACGGTCTTCGTCATCGAGCACGAGGACCGGCAGGCCGGACTTGAGCGCCTCGAAGGCCTGCTCGATGCTTGAAAGTCCTGTTCTCATGCGGGTACCTCACTTGGTTCACGATCGGGTGCCTCCGTGCGCGAGGCCTTGAGCCAGACGAAGAAGCCGTAGATGACCAGTCCGCCATAGATGCCGAACAGGACGGCTGAGGGGTAGAAGTGCGAGTGGATCAGCAACGGAACGCCCACCAGGTCAACGGCGATCCACGCGAGCCAGAAGTCGTTCCATCCCCGGGCCATCGCGTAGGTCGCGACCATTGAGCCGATGAAGATCCAAGCGTCGCACCAGAAGTACCAGCGAGGTGCGGGGAAACCGGCGCCGATCTGCGCGAAGACCCACTGCATCACGGCGACACCAACGACCCAGACCCCGAGGTACTGCAGCCGCTCGGTTCTCGTCGCCCAACGCGGGGTGATCGCGGGGGCGTCGGCCGAGCGCCGCTTACGGATCTGGCTCCACCGCCACCAGCCGTAGACGCTGGTGATGATGAAGAACACCTGCCTGCCCGCCTGACCATAGAGGGTCTGGTGCTGGGGATTGACGAAAGCCACACCGAAGAAGACGGTGAACAGCAGGATGTTTCCGATGATCCCGACCGGCCATGCCCAGATCTTGCGTCTGAGCCCGCCGATCGCCGAGCCGAAGCCGAACACGTTGCCGACGATCTCGCGCCACAGGATCGCCTGGCCGAAGATGCTCAGCTGGGCATCGAACACCCGCTCGAGAAAGCTCATGCCGTGGGCTCCGATACGACGCCCGGGTGGGTGAGAAGTCGTTCAACGTACTTGGCGATCACATCCACCTCGAGGTTGACGGCGTCACCAACTCCCTTGTGTCCCAACGTGGTCAGCTCCACGGTTGTGGGGATGAGGGACACCGAGAACGTGTCGTCGGTGACGTCTGAAACGGTCAGTGACACACCGTCGACCGTGATCGAGCCCTTCTCGACGACGTAGCGCGACAGCTCAGCCGGCAGTGTGAGCTGCACAACCTCCCAGCGGTCCCCCGGCACGCGCGCCAGGATCCGGGCTGTTCCATCGACGTGCCCCTGGACGATGTGGCCACCGAATCGCGCGCTGACGGTCATTGCTCTCTCAAGGTTGACGAGGGCGCCGGCCTCCAGGCTGCCAAGGCTGCTTCGGCTCAGTGTCTCGGCCATCACGTCGACCGAGAATGTCTCGCCGTCATGCTCGACGACGGTCAGGCAGACGCCGTTGACGGCGATGGACGCGCCTTTGGCGGCATCCCCCGTCACCAGCGGGCCGCGTACCGTGACCACCGCCGACTCGGCACCGTGTTCGATGGCGACGATCTCGCCGAGCTCCTCGACAATTCCGGTGAACATCAATGTCCTTTGTGGTTGGGTGTGGCGATGCCGGCTCGGATCCTGATGTCCGGGCCGATCATGGTGACCTCGAGCGGTGTCAGCCGCAGGGCCTGGTCGATCGTCTGTATGCCGAGATCTCCCACCGCGGCCAGTCCGCGACCGAGAAGGGCCGGAGCGAGGTAGGCGACTACCTCGTCCACGAGACCGGCTTCAAGGAACGCGGCAGCCACATTGGGTCCGCCCTCCAGCCAGACGTGGTGAATCTCTTTTTCGTGCAGCGTCTTCAGCGCTTCCGATGGGTCGTGAGTGAACAGCTGGAGCGTCGGGGCGGCGAGATCGAGCACCTGCGAGGACTCAGGAATCGGCCGGAGCCCCATAACGACGCGGAGTGGCTGACGACTGCATGCCGTTCCATCGCGCCCGCGCACGGTCAGAGCAGGGTCATCGGCGATCACCGTCCCGGTGCCGACCAGGATCGCATCACAGAGGGACCGGAACCGGTGGACGTCGGCACGCGCAAGGGGTCCCGTGATCCATCGGCTGCTGCCGTCAGCTGCTGCCGAGCGGCCATCGAGGGTGGCCGCGAACTTCCACGTCACCTTGGGTCGGCCCGTTTGGATGGAGAAGGTCCATGCGCTGTTGAGAGCCTCGGACTCATCTGCCAGGACACCCGCGGTCGTCCGGACACCCTCCGTCTCCAGGAGTGCCCTGCCACCACGGGCTGCGGGGTTCGGGTCGGTCTGAGCAAAGACGACCCGGGCCACACCCGCCTCGACCAGTGCCAGCGCGCAGGGGCCGGTCAGTCCTGTATGCGCGCACGGTTCGAGCGTGACCACAGCCGTGCCCGCCAGAGCCGCGGACCCAGCCTGACGCAGCGCCACGATCTCAGCGTGGGGGGTGCCCGCACCTTCGTGGAAGCCTTGGCCGACGACGACGCCGTCCTGACTCACGATGACGGCACCCACGCGCGGGTTGGGGTTCGCGACGGGTCCAAGGGCAGCAAGCTCCAAGGCGCGACGCATGAGCGCAACGTCGCGCTGATGCTCCGGTGTCTCGGCCTCGCGGTCCGTCATGTCCTGTCCCTCGTGCTCGACTCCTGCTCGTCGGGCTCCGGGGCGCGAACGATGAACCCTTGTCACGGCAGGTTGTCTCGGCCCGATGGGTCGAGAACCGCCAATGACCTGGGTCACCACGACTGACCCACCCCAGACCCCGAGAAGGGTCAGAAAAAGCGGGCGTCGCTGTTGCTACCTCTCATCCGGACTTTCACCGTCGGCCCGGGAGTTTCACCTGGTTCACCGGCCGCTGGATGCGGTCGGGTCGCGGACTTTAACCGCCGGTTCGGAATTACACCGATCACGGAGCACGTAAAGCCATTATGTCACCGCACACGAATCCCTGGCATGTGGCCTCCACGCCGAGAGCCGTCACGCATGCTCCGCGCGGCTCAGGCGTCAGAGCCCTTCCCTCGAGCGGGGGAATGTCGTGCGGCCAGGGCACGCAGCTGGTCAACGGCTGCCGCAGCGTCCTCGGCCCCATAGACGGCCGAGCCGGCGACGAAGACATCCGCACCAGCCTCCGCACAGGCTTCGATGGTCGCCGCGGTGACTCCACCGTCGACCTGAACCCAGATCTCGCCACCGCAGCGATCCACAGCCTCGCGGACCTCACGCACCTTGGGCATCTGGTCGGCCATGAACGACTGCCCGCCGAATCCCGGCTCCACGGTCATGACCAGAACCATGTCCAGCTCGGGTAGCAGCTCGGCATACGGCGCGAAGGGTGTGCCTGGCTTGAGCGCCATACCGGCTCGGACACCGAGGGCACGGAGGTCTCGGGCCAGCGACCTCGGATCGCGGGCCGCCTCGATATGGAATGTCACGCTCGAAGCACCGGCCTCGGCGTACATCGGCGCCCACCGGTCGGGGTCGTCGATCATCAGGTGGGCGTCCAGCGGGATGGGGCTGACCCGGGCCAGTGCCTCGACGACGGGCAGTCCCAGCGTCAGGTTGGGGACGAAGTGGGCATCCATCACATCGACGTGGGCCCAGTTGGCGTTGGCGATCCGCTTGAGCTCGCTCTCGAGGTTGGCGAAGTCACTGGCGAGGATGCTGGGAGATATCTGCACGGCCAAACCTTAGGCGTCGGTGCCGGCATCCTTGCGCAGAAGGGCAAAGAACATCGCGTCGGTTCCATGCACGTGCGGCCAGAGCTGGACGAAAGGCCCCAGCCCGAGGTGATCGACGGGAAGGCCTTGGGCATTCAGGAACAGGTCGCGGGCATCGGCGATCTGGACATCGTGACGCCGCTTGACTACGTCGGAGACAACGAACCGGGTCTCGGAGAGGTGCGGGCTGCAGGTCGCGTAGCCGATGACCCCGCCGGGCTTGGTGGCCTCGATCGCGGACACGAGTAGTGAGCGCTGCAGAACCCCCAGCTCGGCAAGGTCCGCAGTCGTTCGGCGCCACCTGGCCTCGGGCCGGCGGCGCAGTGCGCCCAAACCGGTGCATGGCGCGTCGACCAGCACCCGATCATAGGTCTCGGGTTCGTCCTCACCGATCTCACGACCGTCACCGGTGCCGATCATGACCTCGAGACCTGCGTCGATGGCTGCGTCAAGGGTCTGGCGCACCAGGTCTGTGCGGTGCTCACTGATCTCGTTGGCGAACAGGGTCGCGCCTCGCTGCGCGCCGATGGTCGCAAGGAGTGCGGCCTTTCCGCCGGGTCCTGCGCAGAGGTCGAGCCATTTCTCGTGCTCCGCCCCCGTGCTGACCTCGGCGCTCGCCAGAGCCAGGGCGACCAGCTGTGAGCCCTCGTCCTGGACCGCAGCCCGCCCGGAGCGCACCGCCGAGATCGAGCCAGGGTCGCCCGAGTCAAGGACCGCACCCACCCGCGACAACAGGGACGGGATCGCTCCGGCACGGGTCAGCTCCTCGACATCGCACAGGCCCGGGCGGGCGACCAGCGAGACCTTGGCCGCCGAGTTGTCGCTGACCAGCAGTGCTTCGAGATCGTCATCGAGGGTCTCTGCCGTCGAGGCGCCGTGTCCGATCAGCGCCGCCCGCAGTGCCCGAACAATCCACGGGGGGTGGCTGTGGAGGGTCGCCAGGTTGGCAATCGGGTCATCGGTGGGAACGACCTGCGCGACCCACGTGTCGAGATCCTTCTCACTGACCCGGCGCATCACGGCGTTGACGAACCCGCCGGCGCTGGCTCCGTTCACGAGTCGGGCCAGCCCGACGGTCTGGTCGACCGCCGCATGGGCAGCGACCCTCATACCGAGCAGCTGGTGAGCGCCCAGGCGCAGCGTGTCGAGCACATTGCCGTCGATCTCGGACGTCGGGCGCCCGGCAGCCGCTGCGATGATCGGGTCATAGAGACCCCGAAGCCGCGTCGCACCATAGGTGAGCTCGGTGGCAAAAGCCGCATCGCGACCGCGGATGTCCTTGTCCCGTAGCTCTTTTGGCAACTCAAGGTTCGCGTACGCCCCGTCAGCAACGGCCCGCATGACCGTGTATGCCGCAAGTCGCGCCGGGTCGGTCGAGCGCGACCTCTCCGCAGGCCGCATTACCGAACGCTCGAGGTTGCCGTGCTTGCGCTCGGGTCGCTGACGGCCAGCCGCATCACGGCGAGGCTCATCCGAGCCGCCGTTGCGGTGGTCGCTGTGGTCGGGACGTTGATCAGGCATCGGCGAACCTCTCTCCTGGCTCGATGCGGACGCCTCGCGCCCAGTCGGGGGCCGCCATCGGCTTCTTGCCGTTCGGCTGAACGAGGCCGAGCCGAACCGCGGCGGAGCCGGTGCCGACGTCGACTGCGCGTCTGCTCACGGCCAGCTCACCTGGTGCGACCGGCGAGCTGCTCACCTCGACCTCCCCGCCCCCGACGGCGGCGGCTGGGCCAGGCATCACCGGATAGATCTTGAGCCGCTCACCGCGAAAGGTCGTCCACGCACCGGGCGCCGGAGTGCAGCCGCGAATGTGCCGGTCAATCGCCAGGGCCGGCGTGCCCCAACGGATCCGGGCATCCTGGACGCTGATCTTCGGCGCCATCGAGACTCCCTCGCGTGACTGAGGGACGGCGCTGAGGTCACCGGCCTCGAGGGCGTCAAGTGTGGCCACCAGCAAGCCCGCTCCCGACTCAGCGAGCCGCACAAGCAGCTCGCCGGAGGTGTCGTCGGGCCGGATCGCCTCGGTCATGAGACCGAACGTCGGGCCGGTGTCCAGCCCCTCCTCGATCAGGAACGTCGTAGCGCCGGTGACCTCGTCACCTGCCATGATCGCGTGCTGGACAGGCGCTGCGCCTCGCCATGCCGGCAGCAGGGAGAAATGCAGGTTGATCCAGCCATGTGTGGGAATCGACAATGCGGACGATGGGATCAAGGCGCCATACGCCACGACCGGGCAGGCATCAGGAGCCAGCTCGCGTAGCCGGTCCTGGAAGTGCGGATCACCGGGACGTGTCGGGGTCAGAACGTCGAGCCCCCGCTCGAGCGCCCGCTCCTTGACCGGAGACGCGACAACGGTCCGGCCGCGTCCGGCCGGTGCGTCCGGACGGGTGAGCACGGCCACCAGCTCGTGAGACGAGCTGGCCAGAGCGTCCAGGCTCGGGATGGCGACGGCCGGGGTACCGGCAAAGACGAGCCGCACCGGTCAGCGGCCCAGACCGAAGGTTGCGTGGGGGCTGATCTTCACGGTCGGCGCCGCCTGGCCGGCCCACTCCGCCGCGCGGATCGCCTTCATTGCCAGCTTTCGCTGGGCCTTGTCCATGCGGTCGATGAACAGGATCCCGTCGAGGTGGTCGGTCTCATGCTGAACGCAGCGCGCCAGGAGCTCCGAACCCTCGATGGTGACCGGTTCGCCGTACTGGTTGAAGCCCTTCGCCACGACCCGTAGCGCCCGGGGGGTGTCATAGAAGATGCCCGGGAAGGACAAACAGCCTTCCTCGCCCTCCTGCATCTCTGAGGACAGGTCGAGG
This sequence comes from Actinomycetales bacterium, assembly GCA_038236365.1. Taxonomy (GTDB): domain Bacteria; phylum Actinomycetota; class Actinomycetes; order Actinomycetales; family Dermatophilaceae; genus UBA4719. Next base: position 8,804 of record JBBRZV010000013.1, read on the forward strand.
CTGGGGTTGATCAGATGACCCGGCTCATCATCGACGTGATAGGTGAAGACCCGCAGGCCAACGCCGATCTGAGGCGCCGCGAGACCAGCGCCTGGGGCGTTCAACATCGTCTCGGTGAGGTCCGTGACCAGCTGGCGCAGCTCCTTGTCGAAGTCGACGACCTCGATCGCGGAAGTGCGCAACACGGGGTCACCAAAGATCCGGATGTCCTTGATCGACACGAATGTTGTTCCTCGCCTCGGGTGCGCTGACCTGTCCAGTCTATGTGGGCGAGAGAGGCAGGCCGCGCAACGCCAGGTCCCTGCGCAGATGGCCGGTGTCCGAGAACAGGATGGCGTCCATCCCGGCCGCGGCGGCGGCCTTGTTGTTGGCAGGGCTGTCGTCGATGAAGATGCATTGGGCCAGGCTGGTCCCGATCCTCTCGCGGAGGATCTCGAAGATTGCCGGGTCGGGTTTACGGACGCCCTCCTGTCCCGACACGATGATGTCCTCGAAGAGGCCCAGGAAGCCGAACCGGCTCAAGGCCAGGGGGAACAGCTCCCTGGACCAGTTGGTCAGGGCGAACAGCCGGATACCGGCCGCATGCAGCTCACGCAGTATCTCGACGGAGTCGTCGATCGCGCCGATCAGCGAGTCGGGGAAGTTCTCGCGGTATCCCCGGATGGCGGGCTCCCAGTGCGGGTGCGCCCGCACAGCCACCTCCTCGGCCTCGTCCCACGAGCGCCCGGCGTCCTGCTGGTTGTTCCAGGCCCCGAAAGCGAACTCCTCGTCGGCGAGGAATCGAGCCGCCTGCTCTGCGCCGACCCCCCTGGCAATGGCTGGACGTGGGTCCCAGCGGATGAGGACGTTGCCCAGGTCAAAGACCACGACGTCGAAAGGAGCCGGCGCGAGGTCGCCTTCGGACGAGCGGCTGGAGCCGGTGGGTTCGTGGTCCGGGCGCCGGGCTTCGGAATCAGCCATGCGCTGGACCCTACCGACCGGCGACTGCTTTGCCTTCAGCCGAGGTCGATTGCCGCTCGAATCGCTTGAGCCAGATCGTCCACCTGATCGGGTAGCAGCAGTCCGAACGGTGACCCGTTTGACTCAACCAAGTCCGTCGGTGGGGTCAACACGGACCCCCACGGCGTCCCGCTCCTTGTGCGCGCTGCGGACCGCCTTCATGTTGGTCAGCGCGGTCATCAGCGCCGGGCCGTCGTCCAGTCCAGCCCGCAGCAGGAGCTGGATCCTGGGGGCAGCGTCCGGGGCCGAACCTGCAACCGTGGCGCGAGGTCCGGCTGTCCCCGTTGGATGTGGCTGTGCCCACGGCAAAGGGCCGAGTCGTTCGACCGAGTCGGCCAGACCGAGGAGCTCATCGGCGCGCTGGACAGCGACCCGGGGTCCGACCAGCTGGGCCATCCGGACTGTCGGCGGCAACGAGAGCTCGACCCGCTCGGCGAGCTCGCGTGCGACGAACCACTCCGGATCCCACCGCACCAGTGCCTCGACCAGCGCCAGCGTCGTGTGCATGGGCGCACCACAGAGCACCGTCACTCCCCCGTCAGACGCGCCCCGCGTCAGGGCCGCCGCCCCCAGCCAGCGTCGTAGCGCCTCCTCGGACGCGTCGAGCGTCGGTCGGTCCATGGATGCCCAGGCATCCAGGAGCAGCGTCGCGGCGTAACCGCCCTCCGCCACCGGCTCGGCTCCGGGCGTGGCAATGACCAGGCTCGGCTTCCCCGAGACCGATGTCAGCACCTCACCCGCGCCCGATGTGTGGACGGGAATTCCCGGGAACGCGCGGCCGAGCTCCTCAGCGGTTCGTCGGGCACCCACCACGCTTGATCGCAGGCTCCGGCCACCACAGCTGAGGCACTCAAAGGCTGGTGCGACCGAGCCGCACCAGCGGCAGGTCGGGGCGCCATCGCCGGCGTTCAGCCCCAACGGCCCGTGGCAGCGTGGGCAGCGAGCAGGCTCGCGACAGGTCTGGCATGACAACGACGGGACGTAGCCGCGGCGCGGGACCTGGATCAGTACCGGCCCTCGTTCCAGAGCACTCTTGGCCGCTCGCCACGCCGCCGAGGGCAGGTGTGCATGCGCCGACGGACCATCACGTTCGACGTCGGTGCCTTCGCCCGCCACGATGACGCGAGGAGCGGCCAGGTGGCGGGTCGCTGCCTCCGCGCTGACCGAACGCACCTCCCCAGACTCGACCCACTGCTGCACCGACGTCGTCCGCGTGAACCCAGCGCTCAGCAGCGCCGCACCCTCGAGTCTGGCTCGGGTGAGAAGAACCTCACGGACCGCGGGGTAGGGCGCGCGAGGTTCGACGAGCACGTCGTCGCCGTCGTCCCACCAGGCGACCAGACCAAGGTCGTGCACTGGCGCGAACATCGCCGCGCGTGTTCCCACGACGCATCGGATATGGCCGCGCAGCACCTTCAACCATGCCGTATAGCGCGCCTGCGGACCCTGGCCTGCCGTCAGGCGGACATGCTGCCCGGCCCCCAGCAGGGACTGCAGGGCCTGGTCGACCCGGTCGACATCGCGATAGTCAGGAACCACGATCAGCGCACCACGTCCTCCGGCCAGTGCGGTCGCAGCCGCCACTGCCATTGCAGCCGGCCAGTCGGCGTCCCGTTGCTGACCGGGCAGAGCCAGCCACGACGCTGCAGGGGCGTCACCCGCAGCGATGCGTCGCAGGAACGAGGGCCCGGCCGGGTAGCTCAGCCACGGGCCCGGCTCCGGATCTTTCACCACCTCGCCAGCTGTCGCATCACCGCTTGACAGACCACCAGATGCAGCATTACCAGCTCCTTCACGAGCTGGCGACTTCGGAGCCTGCTTCGAGAGGTTCTTCTCGGCCGTGACGTGCCGTGGCGGGACGGCCAGCCGGATCACGTCGCCCAGCGTTCCGGCGTACCGGCGAGCGATCAAGCGCGAGAGGGCGAGCACCTGTGGGGTGAGAACGGCCTCGGGGCTGACTACCTTGCGAAGCGGCGCCAGCACGCCCTCGTGCTCGGCCGTCGCGGCGCGCGCAAGCAAGAAGCCGTCGACGTCCTGTCCGGCGAACCGCACCTTTACCCGCACCCCGGGCACCGCGACGTCGGCCATCGACATCGGCACGCGGTACTCGAAGGGGCGGTCAAGGTGCGGCAGCCCGACGTCTACAAGGACAAGCGCGACCGGGTCGACCTCGGCGGCCTCCTGTATCGCCGGCAACAGCAACGGGCGCCCGCGCGGCGAGGCGACGGCCCGGACGATCGAGAGCTGCTCGCCCACATTGTCCGTCGCCTCGTCCTGCATGGCCCAAGGTCTACCCCATGGCACCGACGGGAGTCACACCCAACCCCTGCCGTACGCCGTCTCTCACCACTGCCGAGCTGTGCCTCCAACTCGTCCCCACGAGGAGCAATCACATATTTCTGACGCCGGCCAAACCGCGAGGGGTCAGGTCTACGAATATCCTCTAGGAAGCATGACCTGGGGTTGAAGGGTGACGATGCACGAGCTGACATATCGCTTGGCCATCAGGGCGTTCCGGTTGCTCTTCGTGCTGCTCAGGCTCCGGATCAGTGTGCGAGGCCCCGAGCACCTACCGACGTCCGGTCCGGCCATCGTCGCGTGCAACCACGTCGGCTTCCTGGACTTCGCGCTCGTCGGCCTCGTCGCGGACCGCAGACATCGCCTCATCCGATTTATGGCCAAACAGTCGACCTTCGACAACCGGGTCTCCGGACCACCGATGCGCGCGATGCGGCACATCCCCGTCGACCGGTCCTGCGGGGCTCCGGCAGCGCGCCAGGCACGCGACGAGCTACGTCGTGGCGAGCTGGTCGGCATCTTCCCTGAGGCCACCATCAGTCGCGCGTGGACGCTCAAGCCCTTCAAGCGCGGGGCTGCGACTCTGGCGGTTCACGAGCGGGTGCCGATCGTCCCGGTCGCGGTCTGGGGAGGGCACCGGGTCCTCACCGTTGATGGCCGATGGAGCCTGCGCCGTGGCAAGGCCATCACCATCCAATTCGGCGAGCCGATTCTCCCGACCAACGATGTCGACATCGCCGAAAGCATGCCCGGTGACGGCCGGTTTGTCGATCACGGCGGTGTTGCCGTCCGCGAAGCAAACGTGGATGCTGTCTCCACCCGGGTTGCAGCCCGTGACGCACAGGTGGCGGTCGTCGGGGACCAGCTGCGAGATCGCATGCAGGACCTTCTCGACCAGGCCCAGCGCGACTACCCGGACCTCCCCCGCAACGATGCAGACCGCTGGTGGATGCCGCGGCACCTCGGCGGCAGCGCGCCCACGCCGCAGGAAGCATCCGAGCTCGACGCGGCCGCCTTGTTGCCCTGAAACCACCGTCTGACCACCGCATCCACGCTGTTGAGTCGCTTATTGCACCGGACAGTTCTGTCTCATTGAGGACCGGACACTTGAGGGCTGTGGATCGATGCTGGCGCCACGGCGGGAAATGTGGTCTCAGTGGAAGCTCGGTTGATCGTGGCGACGTGGCCGGTGGATGCGCCCAGGGGCACGGTCAACCGCGAGGGAGCCCTGCTGCGCAGCGTCGCCCTGGTTCCGGTGGGGCAACGCCTTACCCCACCGGACGCCCACGCTATGACCGGCGCAAGCGGCCACCTGACAACATGGCAAGGCAACGACATGAACTGTCCTGCCCCACTGAGGCATAACCTTCCACCGCGACATGAGACATCACACCACCGCACCCACGCCGATTCGGTGGTTTCGCCGCAACAAGCCGACGGCCCAAGCCCTCGAGGCGAGCGGAGGCGATCTGAACATCAGCCGGAAACGGCAGCCCGGAGCTGCTCGACCCGGTCGGTGCGCTCCCAGGTGAAGGCGTTCTCGACGCCCTCGGCGCTGGTGCGACCGAAGTGGCCGTAGGCGGCCGTCGGGGTGTAGATCGGACGGAGCAGGTCAAGATCCTCGATGATCGCGGCCGGGCGCAGGTCGAACACCTTGACGATCGCATTCTGGATCTTGTCGGCGGCAACGCTCTCGGTGCCAAAGGTCTCGACGTACAGTCCCACCGGTTGGGCCTTGCCGATGGCATAAGCCACCTGGACCTCGCAGCGACGGGCCAGACCTGCGGCGACGATGTTCTTGGCCACCCAGCGCATCGCGTAGGCCCCCGAACGGTCAACCTTGCTCGGGTCCTTGCCAGAGAACGCACCACCACCATGGCGGGCCGTCCCGCCATAGGTGTCGACGATGATCTTGCGTCCGGTCAGGCCGGCGTCACCCATCGGCCCGCCGATCTCGAAGCGACCGGTCGGGTTGATGAGCATCCGGTAGTCGGAGATGTCCAGGTGAGTACCAGAAGCGGCCAGCTCGTCCAGCACAGGCTTGATCACCAGATGGGCCATGTCCGGCTCGAGCATCCCCGCGAGCGAGATGTCCGCGGCGTGCTGGGTCGACAGAACCACCGTGTCGAGCTTGACCGCCCTGTCCCCGTCGTAGGAGATGGTCACCTGGGTCTTGCCGTCAGGACGAAGGTAGGCGACCTCGCCGGACTTGCGAACAGCTGTCAGTCGCTCTGCGAGACGGTGGGCGAGGTGGATCGGCAGCGGCATCAGCTCGGCAGTGTCCTCGCAGGCGTAGCCGAACATCAGGCCCTGGTCGCCGGCGCCCTGCTTGTCCATGGGGTCGATGCCGCCCGTGCGGCTCTCGTAGGCCGCGTCGACGCCTTGGGCGATATCCGGTGACTGCTGGCCGATCGAGATCGAGACGGCACACGACTCACCGTCAAAACCCTTGGTCGACGAGTCGTAGCCGATGTGCAGCACCGTGTCGCGCACGATCCGGGGGATGTCTACGTAGCCGGTCGTGGTCACCTCACCTGCCACGTGGACCAGGCCGGTGGTGACCATGGTCTCCACGGCGACGCGGCTGGTGCGGTCCTCGGCGAGCATCGCGTCGAGGATCGCGTCGCTGATCTGGTCGCAGATCTTGTCGGGGTGACCCTCGGTCACGGACTCGGATGTGAAAAGGCGTGCGGACACGTAGGTGCTCCCTTGATTTGCAGCGGCTGCTGGCTGATGACCTCGCCGAAGTTTAACGCGACGACAGAACGTCCTGAATCGCGTCCCAGACTGTGGCAGCCACGACGCTCTTGGGAGCGGGGCCGGTATGGTCCACGGCCTCGGCGCCGCGCCGCAGGATGTGGACCGTGTTCGTGTCCTGCCCGAAGATCTTGTCCGATCCCACCTCGTTGGCGACTAGCAGGTCGCAGCCCTTGCGCGCGAGCTTGTCCCGCGCGTAGTCAAGGACGCTGTGCTCAGCGTCGCCGGTCTCGGCCGCGAAGCCGACGATCACCGGCAGCACGGCAGAACCCCTGGCGGCCACGAGGCCGGCCAGGACATCGGGGTTGCGAACCAGCTGGATCGCGGGTGCGGGCAGACCGACCTCAGGCACGGACGCGGGGGCCCCATCGTGGTGGGCCTTCTTGATCTTCGCCCCGTTGTAGTGCGCCGGGCGGAAGTCCGCGACGGCGGCGGCCATCACGACGACGTCGGACTCCTGAGCCGCCTTGGTGACGGCCTCGCCGAGCTCCGCGGCCGTCTGGACCGGCACCATCGTCACCCCATCAGGGACCGGCAACGTCACGTTGGCCGAGATCAGGGTCACCTCTGCACCACGGGAGACAGCCACCGCCGCGAGCGCGTAGCCCTGCTTGCCCGATGAACGGTTGCCCAGGAACCTGACAGGGTCGAGCGGCTCGCGGGTGCCACCCGCGCTGACGACGACGCGCAGTCCGGCCAGCAAGCTATCCGTTGCGCCCAAACCTGTGTCGGGGGTCGTCTCCTCGGGCACTTCGGTGAGCTCCGGGCGAGGAGCGGGTGCCGCGGACAACAGCTCACGGCATACGGCGAAGATGTCCTCGGGCTCGGGCAACCGACCCTGTCCGGAGTCGGCGCCGGTCAGTCGCCCCGAAGCCGGCTCGATCACGTGCACGCCACGCGAACGAAGGGTGGCCACGTTGGCCACGGTCGCCGGGTGCTCCCACATCTCGGTGTGCATCGCGGGGGCGAGCACGACCGGACACCGGGCGGTGAGCAGGGTGTTGGTCAGCAGGTCGTCAGCCAGCCCATGGGCGGCCCTGGCCAGGAGATCGGCGGTCGCAGGTGCCACAACGATGAGGTCCGCGTGTTGCCCCAGGCGAACATGAGGCACCTCGTGAACGTCGGTCCAGACCTCGCTGGAGACGGGTTTGCCCGACAAAGCCGCCCACGTGGGTGCCCCGACGAATCTCAGGGCGGCCGCTGTGGGAACCACGGTCACGTCGTGCCCGCTCTCCGTGAGCAGGCGCAGCAAGGAGCAGGCCTTGTATGCCGCGATCCCGCCGCTGACGCCAAGGACCACCCGTTTGCCCATCATGCGGGTCTGCGTGTCATGTGTGTCTCCGCGGCGAACGCCGGAACGCCCAGCTCAGCCGTCGTTGGGCGTGGAGGTCAGCAGACCCTCGTTGATCTCACGCAGTGCGATGGACATCGGCTTCTCGTGGACCCGGGTCTCGACGAGCGGGCCGACATACTCGAGCAGGCCCTCGGAGAGCTGGGAGTAGTACGCGTTGATCTGGCGTGCGCGCTTGGCCGAGTAGATGACCAGGGCGTACTTGGAGTCCGCCACGTTGAGCAGGTCGTCGATCGGCGGATTGGTGATGCCCTCGGGGGCAGCCTGCGTACCAGACACGGTCAATCTCATTTCTGTTAATGGGTAGTGCGTTGTCATGCGAAGAGCGTCGTTCATGGGCAGAGCGTCGGTGAAATCGTGAATGCAGCAACGTGCAGCGCGCGAAAAAGGTCAAGCGCTCATCAATGATACGAGTTCTTCGCTGGCGCGTTGAACATTGTCGTTCACGATGGTGACATCGAACTCCTTCTGAGCCGCGAGCTCCTCCCGGGCGGTGGCGAGTCGAACGCTCCGTTCCTCCTCGGACTCGGTGCCGCGCCCGACCAGCCGCCGGACCAGCTCGTCCCAGCTCGGCGGTGCCAGGAAGACGAAGAGGGCCTCGGGTTTCTGCGCCCGAACCTGACGGGCACCCTGCAGGTCGATCTCGAGCAGGGCCTTCCTGCCGGCTGCGAGCGCCTCTTCGACGGGTGCCCGTGGCGTACCGTACTTGGCCCGCCCGTGGACGACCGCCCACTCGAGAAACTCCCCCGCCGCGCGCATCTGCTCGAACCGCTCGTCGTCGACGAAGTGGTAGTGCTTCCCGTCGATCTCGCGCGGACGAGGCATTCGGGTGGTCATCGAGACTGACACCCAGACATCGGGAAAATCTCTCCGCACGCACGCTGCGACGGTGCCCTTTCCGACGGCGGTAGGCCCGGCCAGAACCACCAGCCGGCTCGTGGACGACATGTCCGCGCCGATCAGGCTGGTTCGAAGCGCTCGATCAGGGCGGCGATCTGGTTCGTGCCCAGGCCCCGGACCCGCCGCGTCTCCGAGATACCGACCTCGTCCATGATCTGGCGGGCCCGGATGCGACCGACCCCGGGCATGGACTCGAGCAGCGCAGAGACCTTCATCTTGCCGACGATGTCGTTCTTCTTGCCGTCCGCGATGACCTCGGAGAGAACACCTTGTGCGTACTTCAGGCGATTCTTGACTGCCGCCCGCTCACGACGAGCGACTGCAGCCTTCGCAAGCGCTTCGGTGCGCTGTTCGGGTGTCAGCTGGGGAAGAGCCACTGTCAGTCTCCTGGTGTGGACGAATCGGATGAGCCAAGGCTGTGTTGGCCAGTCAGGCCCGGGATGAGGCGTGTTGCCCGAAACCTAGCGAGTCCGGACGCGACCTGGCAACGAGGGGTGTCATGAGGTGCTCAGAATCACGCGCAGCTGCTCGGCCGTGCGTCGTGCCGCAGCCCGGAGGGCCGTACCGTCAGGCCCGGTGCCGAGGATCTCCCGACTGCTGCTGGCCAGAACGTTGCCCATGGCTGTGCCGAAGACGGTGGCCAGATCGGCAGCGGTTGCACCCTGCGCCCCGACGCCTGGTGCGAGCAGAGGGGCATTGGCTCCGGCAAGGTCCAGTCCGAGATCGTGGACCGCTCGGCCGACGGTCGCGCCGACCACCATCCCGGTGCTGCCGAGCACTCCCCTGCCGGCCTCGGACGCGTTCGCCGAGGTCACGCCATCCACGATGCTGCCGGCGACTGTCCGGCCATCGCGCAACGCGTGCTGCACCTCGGCGCCCTCCGGGTTGGAGGTGAGGGTGAGTACGAACAGCCCCCGCCCGGTCTGACGAGCCAGATCCATTGCCGGGCGAAGAGACTCAAAGCCAAGAAAAGGGCTGACGGTGATGGCATCCGCACGAATTGGGCTGTCCTGCGACAGGTAGGCCTGGGCGTATGCCGTCATGGTCGAGCCGATGTCACCCCGCTTCACGTCGAGCACGGAAAGGGTGCCTGCCTCGCGCAGACCCGCCAGCGTGCGCTCGAGCACGGCGACCCCCGCTGAACCGAAACGCTCGAAAAAGGCTGACTGGGGCTTGACCACGGCCACGGTCCCGGCGAACGCCTCGACGCAGGTCATGGCAAACCTCTCAAGACCCGCCACGGACTCATCCAGGCCCCAGTGGGCCAGCAGACCCGGATGGGGGTCTATGCCGGCACAGAGCGGTCCGAGCTCGGTCATGGCCGAGCGCAGCCTGACCCCGAACGACTCGGCCGACCCGTTTGACTCTGTCATCGCGAACGCCTCTGTCATCGCTCAGGGTCCAATCTCGTGTGAGCAATCCCAACGGCATCGCTGAACCGGGCAAAACCCCTGTCCTGCAAGGCTGCTGCCAGCTGGCGGTTGACCCGGACCGGGGTTGTGGGGTCGTTGAACGTGGCGGTCCCGACCTGGATCGCGCTTGCCCCGGCAGCGACGAGCTGCAACGCGTCGTCGCCGGTGCGCACCCCTCCGACACCGATGATGGGCACAGGAGAGAGGCGACCGTCGAGCATCGCCGCACGCACCTGCCAGATGGCGCGCACGGCTATGGGGCGGATCGCCGGCCCTGAGAGCCCCCCGGTGACGCCAGCGACCTGGGGGCGCAACAAGTCTGTGTCGATGACCATGCCGAGAAGGGTGTTGATCATGGTCAGGCCGTCGGCTCCTGCCTTCACGCAGGCACTGGCGATCTCGACGATGTCGGTCACATCGGGGCTGAGCTTCGCGAAGATGGGAATGCCAGGTGGCAGGCTCCCGCGAACCAGCCCGATGACCGTGGCCGACGCAAGCGGGTCGCAGGCGAAGACAAGCCCCCGGTTGGCCACGTTGGGGCACGAGATGTTGACCTCGACACCAACGACGGCGTCGAACGCTGGCGACCTGCGCAGAACTGCCGCCACCGCTGCATACTCCTCGGCGGTGTTCCCTGCGATGGATGCGAGCACTCGCGCACCGACCGACTTGAGCCACACCAGATCCTCCTGGGCAAAGGCCTCGACTCCTGGTCCCTGAAGACCGATCGAGTTGAGCATCCCGCTGGGCGTCTCGGCCATGCGGGGGGTGCCGCGGCCGGAACGTGGATCTGCCATCACGGTCTTGGTGACGAATGCACCCAGCTCGGCGATGTCGAAGAATCGGTGCAGCTCCTTGCCGTTGGCAGCGCAGCCCGATGCGGTCATCAGCGGGTTGGGCAGCCGCATACCGGCAAGGTCGACGCTCATGTCGATCGGTGCGCTCATGGTGCTCGTATCGCCAGTTGGCACCCTTTCGGTCACGCCCGTCATCAGTGACCTCTCGTCGCGGCCGCGCCGTAGGCATCTTCGGGGACACGGCACCATCCGTGGTCGAACGCGTCCCAGCGGACCCGGTCGCCACGGAACGTGGGACCCTCGACGCAGGATCGGACCATGCGGGTCTGGCCGTCCTCTCCAACCACCGGCATCACGCACGTCATGCAGACGCCGACGCCACACGCCATTGACTCCTCGACAGCGACGTGTGCAGTCGCCCCCTCGGCCTTGGCAACATCGGTGATGGCCTTGAGCATCGCCATCGGCCCGCACCCATAGACGACCCCGGCGTGGCTGCGCCGGATCACGTCGGGCAGGACGTCGGAGACCCATCCCTTGACACCCATCGAACCATCGTCGGTGGTCACCGTGACCCCGTCAGCGGCACGCCCGGCCTCGGCCACGCCGAAGAGGCGCTCTTCAGTGGCAGCACCCAGAACCATCTCGACGTGGCAACCGCGTTCCTTCAGGAGCGCCCCCAACCAGAAGAGCGGTGCACTTCCATAGCCACCGCCGACCAGCACACAACCAGCCGACTCCTCGGGCAGAGGGAAAGGGCGCCCGAGCGGGCCGATGATGCTGACGTCGTCGTGCACGCTTAGTCCGGTCAACCACCTGGTGCCCGGCCCCCGGGCCGCCACGACGACGTCAACCGTTCCGCCACTGGTGCCACTCGCGGTGACCTTGTGGATGGAGAAACAGCGGCGCAACAGGTTGGCTGAGGTGTCACCACCAACGGCCAGGGCAACGAACTGCCCCGGCTCGGCCGCCTCAGCGACATCGGGCGCCGCGAATGTCAGCTGGTGGTAGGCGCCGATGCGGCGGTTGCCGACCAGCTCACCGGTGACCTGTGGCGTTCGCTCCGGCGGGGCCGCGGTCACTCCTGGTCTTCCGTCCTGGCGTAGAAGTTCAGATCACGGGCGTGATCCTGCAGCGACTTCACCCGGACCGTCTCGGTGAGCTGCGACTCGATGCCCTGCACCGCCGCCCCGAGCTGCTGCACCGTCGTGATGATCGGCCGGTCCATGCTCGTCGTTGCCGCGCGGATCGCGTACCCGTCGGCACGGGCGTACCGACCTGACGGCGTGTTGACGACCATCCCGACCTCGCCAGCCAGGATGCGCTCGACGATCGTCGGTTCGCCGTCGGGGCCGGGCCCTTCACTGTGCTTACGCACCACCATCGCACTGATCCCGTTGCGCCGCAGGACATCTGCGGTGCCCTTGGTGGCGATGAGGTCGAAGCCGAGGTCGGCCAGCCGCTTCATGGGGAAGATCATGGCGCGCTTGTCCCTGTTGGCCACCGAGATGAAGACCGTGCCCTTGCGGGGCAGGCCGGGGCCGAACCCGAGCTGGCTCTTGGCGAAGGCGGCGCCGAAGTCCGAGTCGATTCCCATGACCTCGCCGGTCGAGCGCATCTCGGGGCCGAGCAGGCTGTCGACGACCTGGCCCTCGTGGGTGCGGAACCGCTTGAAGGGAAGCACCGCCTCCTTGACCGAGACATGCGCGTGGGGCGGCATCATCCCGCCGTCACCTTGCGGTGGCAGGATCCCCTCCGTGCGCAGCTGGCCGATCGTGGCGCCGAGCATCACCCGTGCGGCGGCCTTGGCAAGGGGCACACCGGTCGCCTTTGCCACAAACGGGATGGTACGACTGGCTCGCGGGTTCGCCTCCAGGACATAGAGCACGTCCTGAGCCAGCGCGAACTGCACGTTCATCAGGCCTTTGACGCCAATTCCCTTGGCAAGCTTGAGCGTTGACTCACGGACTCGTTCGAGCTCGCCCTGACCGAGGGTGACCGGCGGAAGCACGCAGGCCGAGTCACCGGAGTGGATGCCGGCTTCCTCGATATGTTCCATGATGCCGCCCAGGTACATCTCATGGCCGTCGTAGATCGCGTCGACGTCGATCTCGATGGCGTCGTCCAGGAAGCGGTCGACGAGCACGGGGTGCTCGGGTGCGGCGCGAGTGGCCCGGCTGACGTACTCGACCAGGGTCTCGTCGTCGTACACGATCTCCATGCCGCGGCCACCCAGCACATAGGAGGGGCGGACAAGGACGGGGTAGCCGATCTCATGGGCGACCTCTACGGCCTCCTCGCCGCTGTAGGCCATGCCGTACCGCGGTGCTGGCAGCTTGGCCTCCGCCAGCACGCGACCGAAGGCACCGCGGTCCTCGGCGAGGTGGATCGACTCGGGACTGGTGCCGACGATGGGCACGCCCTCGGCCTTGAGCGCTCGGGCCAGACCGAGCGGGGTCTGCCCGCCGAGCTGAACGATGACACCTGCCACCGGCCCCGCCTGGCGCTCGGCATGCACCACCTCGAGGACGTCCTCAAGAGTCAGTGGCTCGAAGTAGAGCCGGCTCGACGTGTCGTAGTCGGTAGACACCGTCTCGGGGTTGCAGTTGACCATCACGGTGTCAAAACCGTGGTCCCGCAACGCAAAGCTCGCATGGACACAGGAGTAGTCGAACTCGATGCCCTGCCCTATGCGGTTCGGACCCGAGCCAAGGATGATGACCGCTGGACGGGTCCGCGGCGCCACCTCGGTCTCCTCGTCATACGTCGAGTAGTGGTACGGCGTCTGCGCCGCGAACTCGGCCGCACAGGTATCGACGGTCTTGTAGACGGGGCGCACACCCAGTGCGTGACGGACTCCGCGGACGACCGCCTCCGGCATACCGGAGAGATCGGAGATCTGGGCATCAGAAAACCCATGACGTTTGGCGAGCAGCAGCACCTCGACGGTGAGCTGCGGGCTGGCAGCCACGTACGCCGCCACCTGGTTGAGGAGCTCTATCTGGTCCAGGAACCATGGATCGATGCCAGTGGCCTCATGGACCACGTCAACCGACAGCCCACCGCGAAGAGCCTGCTGCACCAGTACGATTCGGCCTTCGGTAGGTATCCGGGCCTGGTCGAGGAGGGCTCGTGCCTGCTCCCTGGACGGGATCTCTCCCTTGCGCCAGTGAAAGGTCGAACCCCGGCGCTCCAGTGAACGCAGTGCCTTCTGGAGGGCCTCGGTGAAGTTGCGACCGATGGCCATGGCCTCGCCGACGCTCTTCATCGTGGTGGTCAGCGTCGGGTCCGCCGCGGGGAACTTCTCGAACGCGAACCGCGGCACCTTGACCACGATGTAGTCCAGGGTGGGCTCGAAGCTGGCCGGCGTGACTTTGGTGATGTCGTTGGGAATCTCGTCCAGGGTGTAGCCGATGGCCAGCTTCGCGGCGATCTTGGCGATCGGGAACCCGGTGGCCTTGGACGCCAGGGCGGAGGACCGGGAGACGCGTGGGTTCATCTCGATCACGATGACGCGGCCGTCGCACGGGTTGACCGCAAACTGGATGTTGCAGCCGCCGGTGTCGACCCCTACCTCGCGGATGATCGCGATGCCGAGGTCACGCAGCCGTTGGTACTCGCGGTCGGTCAGGGTCAGCGCGGGCGCCACCGTGATCGAGTCGCCGGTGTGAACTCCCATCGGGTCGAGGTTCTCGATGGAGCAGACGACCACGACGTTGTCGGCGCGGTCACGCATGACCTCGAGCTCGTACTCCTTCCACCCCGCGATGGACTCCTCCAGGAGCACCTCGGTGGTCGGCGAGTCATGCAGACCCGAACCGGCCATCCGGCGAAGGTCAACCTCGTCATCCGCGAATCCCGAGCCCAGACCGCCCATGGTGAAGGACGGTCGCACGACCAGTGGATAGCCGAGCTCCTTTGCGGCGGCAAGGCATTCGTCCATCGTGTGGGCGATGTAGCTGCGTGCGGTCTCGCCACCACAGCGCTCTACGACGCCCTTGAACAGCTGGCGGTCCTCGCCGAGCTGGATGGCCTGGACGCTGGCGCCGATGAGCGGGCAGGCGTACTTCTCAAGGACGCCCGCCTCATCCAGGGCGATGGCGGCATTGAGTGCCGTCTGGCCGCCGAGGGTCGCGAGGACAGCGTCGGGGCGTTCCTTGGCGATGATCGCCTCGATGACCTCGGGGGTGATCGGCTCGACGTACGTGGCGTCGGCGAACTCGGGATCGGTCATGATCGTGGCGGGGTTGGAGTTGACCAGGATGACCCGCAGGCCCTCCTCGCGCAGGACCCGGCAGGCCTGGGTTCCGGAGTAGTCGAACTCGCAGGCCTGGCCGATCACGATCGGGCCCGACCCGATGACCAGGACGGACTCGATGTCGGTGCGGCGGGGCATCAGGCGCGCTCTCTCACGGTTGCGGGTGGCTCAGCGGCCGGTCTGCGACTCGTCGACATGAGCTCGACGAAACGGTCGAAGAGGTACTCCGAGTCGTGCGGTCCCGCGGCCGCCTCAGGGTGGTACTGCACCGAAAAGGCAGGGATGTCAAGGCATTCCAACCCCTCGACGACGTTGTCGTTGAGACCGATGTGGGACACACGGACGCGCCCATACCGGAAGGTTCCGGGTTGGGCATCCACCAAGGCATCGGCAGGTGCGCCCACATCCCCGTCCAGCGGGGCTTGCACGGCGAACCCGTGGTTCTGCGCGGTGACCTCGACCTTGCCGGTACGCCGGTCCAGAACGGGCTGGTTGATGCCACGGTGGCCGTACTTCAGCTTGTAGGTGCCAAAGCCGAGCGCACGACCGAGGAGCTGGTTGCCGAAACAGATGCCGAAGAATGGCAGGCCTGCGGCGAGAACCTCACGCAGCAGGGCGATCTCGTGGCTGGCCGCGGCCGGGTCCCCCGGACCGTTGGAGAAGAAGACGCCGTCGGCGCCGGTGGCCCGGATGTCTGCGAGGGTGGACCTGGCCGGGAGCACGTGCACCTCGATGCCCCGCTGCGCCAGATGGGCCGGTGTCCGGGCCTTGATGCCAAGGTCGAGGGCAGCGACGGTGAAGAGCTTCTGGCCCAGTGCGGGCACGACATACGGCTGCGGCGTGGTGACCTCGCCGGCAAGCGCCGCGCCGCTCATCTGCGGAGCCGACAGGACACGTTCCAGCAACAGCTCCTGCGACTCACGAGCCAGCTCTCCGGAGAAGACACCGACGCGCATGGCCCCTCGTTCGCGCAGGTGCCGGGTCAGCGCACGGGTATCGATACCGCTGATGCCCACGACGCCCTGCTCGACCAGCTCGTCCTCCAGTGGGCGTCTGGAGCGCCAGCTGGATGGTCGAACCGCGGGGTCTCGCACGACATAGCCGGCAACCCAGATGCGGTGAGACTCGTTGTCCTCGTCGTTGACGCCGGTGTTGCCGATGTGCGGCGCGGTCATGATGACGACCTGGCGGTGGTAGCTCGGGTCGGTCAATGTCTCCTGGTAGCCGCTCATGCCGGTGGAGAACACGGCTTCACCCACCGTCTCGCCGACCGATCCGTAGGCAAAGCCGGTAAATGAGCGGCCGTCCTCCAGGACGAGGACCGCGGGGTCGCGGAGGTGAAACGTGGGCGCCTGGGTCATACCAGCGCGCCCTTGAGGACGGTTGGCTCGCCCCGCAGGAGGGTGGCGTAGACGGTGCCCTTGAGGGTGCGCCCGTGCCAGGGGTTGTTGCGGGACAA
This sequence comes from Actinomycetales bacterium, assembly GCA_038236365.1. GTDB lineage: Bacteria > Actinomycetota > Actinomycetes > Actinomycetales > Dermatophilaceae > UBA4719. The sequence continues at coordinate 25,035 of JBBRZV010000013.1, forward strand.
CGACACCGAGACATCTCGATCCACCGTCACTGTGGCAGACGGGTCGACCAGGGTGAGGTTTGCCGGCTCGCCGACGGCGATGGGCCGGCCATGACCCGAGAGACCGGCGATTCGGGCCGGCCGCGCGGACATCACCTGAGCGACGCCCGCCCAGTCGAGCAGACCAGGGCCGACCATCACGGTGCTGATGACCGAGAGCGCCGTCTCCAGACCCATCACCCCGAAGGCCGCGTTGATGAACGTGTGCTCCTTGTCATGGCGGGCGTGAGGCGCATGGTCGGTCGCGACGACATCGATCGTGCCGTCCGCCAGGGCCGCTCGCAGGGCCTCGACGTCCTCACTCGGACGAAGGGGCGGGTTCACCTTGAAAGTGGGGTCGTAGCCCGCCAGCAGATCGGTAGTCAGCATCAGGTGGTGCGGGGTGGCCTCGGCCGTCACCGAGATGCCTTGCGCCTTGGCCCACCGGATGACCTCGACCGAGCCTGCGGTGGACACGTGGGCGACGTGCACCCGCGAGCCTGTATGACGTGCCAGCATCACGTCGCGCGCGACAATGACCTCCTCGGCGACCCCGGGCCATCCCGGCAGCCCCAGGCGTCCGGACAGCTCGCCCTCATGGCAGCAGGCGTTGTGATCGGCCAGCATCGGGTCCTGTGAATGCTGCGAGATCACCCCACCGAATGCCCGGACGTACTCCAGTGCCCGGCGCATCACCCGTGCATCGTGGACACACCTGCCGTCATCGGAGAAGACGCGCACCGTTGCCCGCGAGGCCGCCATCAGGCCGAGCTCCGCAAGCTCCTCGCCTGCGAGTCCCTTCGTCACGGCGCCGACCGGTTGGACATCGACCAGACCGGCCAACCGGCCAAGGTCCAGGATCCGCTCGGCAGCCTCCGCCGTATCGGTGACCGGGGTCGTGTTGGCCATGGCCAGGATGGCGGTGAACCCGCCGACTGCCGCGGCAGCCGAGCCACTGGCGATGGTCTCGGCATCCTCACGACCAGGTTCACGCAGGTGGGTGTGGATGTCGACCAGACCCGGCAGCGCGACCAGACCGTCCGCGTCGATGGTCTCGGCATCGGCAACAGCGCCGATGGCGCCTATCTCGGCGATGATGCCGCCTGAGATCAGCAGGTCCTGGCGCCCGGCGCCGAGCAGGTCGGCACCCTTGATGAGCAGGCTCATGCGACAGCTCCTTCGCCGGCGAGCAGGTGGTAGAGCACGGACATCCGGACCGCCACGCCGGCCGAGACCTGGTCCAGGACCAGCGACTGCGCGGCGTCAGCAGCATCCGTGCCAATTTCGAGCCCGCGGTTCATCGGCCCGGGATGGAGGATGACCGTGTGCTCCTGGAGGGACCTGAGCCGCTCCCGAGTCAACCCGTAGCTGACCGTGTACTCGCGCTCGGTCGGGAAGAAGCCTCCGCTCATCCGCTCGCGCTGGACCCTCAGCATCATCACCGCGTCAACGGTGGGCAGAACGGCGTCGAAGTCGTATGACGCCTCGAAGCCCTCGCTCTTGGCCCAGGTGGTGATGCCACTGGGCATCAGGGTCGGGGGCGCCACGACCGTGACGCGGGCGCCCAGCGTCTTCAGACAGATCAGGTTCGAGCGCAGGACCCGGGAGTGGGTCAGGTCACCGACGATGGCCACGTGCCTGCCCTCCAGGTCACCGAGGCGCCGGCGCATGGAGTAGGCGTCCAGCAAGGCCTGCGTCGGGTGCTCATGCGTCCCGTCGCCGGCGTTGATGACCACTGCGTCGACCCACTCGGACACCTGCTGTGCGGCGCCGCTGGCTGAGTGCCGGATCACGAAGCCGTCGACGCCCATGGCCGCGACGGTGCGCACCGTGTCGCGCAGAGACTCACCCTTGCTGGTGGACGACCCCTTGCCCGAGATGTTGATGACGTCAGCCGAGAGCCATTTGCCGGCCAGCTCGAAGGACGAGCGGGTGCGCGTGGAGTCTTCGAAGAACATGTTCACCACGGTCCGTCCGCGCAGGGTCGGGAGCTTCTTGACCTCGCGACGTTGAACGTCGTGCATGGACTCGGCTGTGTCCAGAATTGTCAGAATGCCTTGCTTGTCAAGGTCATTCATCGACAGCAGGTGACGCTTCACCGGTCTCCTCCACTGATTCGAACCTCATCGAGGCCGTCATGTTCGGCCAGACACACCTGGACGCGCTCGCTGCTGGAGGTCGGGAGGTTCTTGCCCACGTAGTCAGCGCGGATCGGCAGATCACGGTGTCCGCGGTCGATCAGGACGGCGAGCCGGACGGCCTGCGGCCGGCCCAGCTCGGAGAGCGCGTCCAGTGCCGCCCGCACCGTGCGGCCGGAGAAGAGGACGTCATCCACGAGCACGACGGTCTGGTCGTCGATGCCCGGAGCAGGGATGTCCGTGTGTTCGATGGCGCGGATCGGGTGCCGGCGCAGGTCGTCGCGATGCATGGTGATGTCGAGGGCGCCGCATGGCACCTCGCGTCCCTCGACCTCGGCCATCACCTGCACGAGGCGACGCGCGAGCGCAACCCCGCGGGTCGGAATACCGAGGACAACAAGGTTCTGAGACCCTCTGTTGCGCTCAAGGATCTCGTGGGCCACACGCCGCAAGGCCCGGGAGACGTCACCGGAGCTCATCACGACCCGCGCGGACCCGGAGGGTGGATCTCCCAAGGGGCTATCGGACGGTAAAACAGTTTCTGGACGCGTCACGGCGCCGAACCTCCTTCCCCGCCTCACCGGACGGGTCGTTAAAGGATTGTCGATCGGGCATGACCCTACCCTGCGCTACGGCGTACCGGTGACAGGGGCGCGCGGATACGGGTCAGACGAGAGTTGGCTTGACCTCGGCGAGCCTGGCGAGCAGCCCGTTGACGAAGGTCGGCGAGTCATCGGTTGACAGCGAGGTCGCCAGCGCGACCGCCTCGGAGATGGCGACCCCGTCGGGAACCGCTTCGCTGTAGACGACCTCCCAGGCACCGATTCGCAGGATGGCCCGGTCGACGGCCGGCATCCGCTCGATCGTCCAGCCCTGGCTGTAGGACGAGAGCAGCTCGTTGATCGGGATCCACTTGTCAACGACGCCCCGAACGATCTCGACGCTGTACTCGTTCAGCGCGTGCTCGGTCACCGGCGTCTCTATCCGTTGCGCGAGCAGTGTCTCCGCGTTGATGCCGCGTTGCTCAGCCTCGAACAAGATGTCAAGCGCGCGCTTTCGCGCTTTGGAGCGAGCAGACACCTCAGTTGACCCGGCCGAGGTAGGAGCCGTCGCGGGTGTCGACCTTGACCTTGGTCCCCTGCTCGATGAACAGCGGAACCGCGATCTCGGCGCCGGTCTCGAGAGTCGCCGGCTTGGTGCCGCCGGTGGAGCGGTCCCCCTGCATACCCGGCTCGGTGTAGGTGATCTCGAGGGTCACGGACGCGGGTAGCTCGATGTACAGCGGCGCGTCGTCGTGCGTCGCGACAGTCGCATCCTGGTTCTCCAGCATGTAGTTGGCGGCATCGCCGACCACCTCCGCCGAGATGTGGATCTGGTCAAAGGTGTCGCCGTCCATGAAAACGAAGTCGTCGCCGTCCTTGTACAGGTACTGCATCGTCCGCTTGTCGACGTTGGCCGTGTCGACCTTGGTCCCGGCGTTGAAGGTCTTGTCCACGACCTTGCCGGACAGCACGGCCTTGAGCTTGGTCCGCACGAAGGCCGGACCCTTACCTGGCTTGACATGCTGGAACTCGACGACGGACCAGAGCTGGTTGCCGATGTTGAGGACCATGCCGTTCTTGAGGTCGTTGGTCGAAGCCACGCGAGAGTCACTTTCGTATGACGGACGGCCGGCTTGCGCAGGCTGGTGCTCGCAAGTGTGTGCTGCCCGTAGGAGGCGATCAATGGATTGCTTCCCATTCTAGCCGCTGACGCGGCCTCGTCCCGAACGCGACGGACGTGGGTCAACCCCCGGGGGTGATACCGGAAGGAGACTGCCCGGGCCTCAGTGCACCTTCTGCGGCACCAGGATCGGCTGGCGGGCCGCCGGCAACTCCTCCGCCAGGCCCGCCGGAAGGCTCTCAGCTGGGTCCACAGACAGGCTCTCGGGCGGCCCCTCTGCGGTGTCCTGCTTCATGTCTGGCCCCTCGTTATCTCCGAGCGCCACATCACCACCCACCTTGTGGGTGCGAAGCCACAGCTCGAGTGCGACCAGCGCGGCCTCGTCGGAGAGCGCCGCGTCGACGAGCGCAGGCAGGTCCTCAGCCTTGCCTTCATCGTTGACCAGCTGCGAGGGCGTTGCCCAGCTGAACCGGTAGCTCGCCGTGCCTGCCTCGATCGCAACGGTGGCAAGGAACGCAGTCACAAGCTGACTGGCCAGCTGCCGTTCGACCTCGCGGGGCGATCCCTCGTCCAGCAACGGTCGCACCATCTCTTCGGCCAGCCCGTAGCGGATGATGTCCAGCTGGGTTGCCACGGACAGCTTGGGACCAAGCCCGCCCTCCTGCGCGAGACGAACGAGCTTCCTGGCACTCTCACGGGCGGCGGCACGACCGGACGCCGGGACGATCTCCTCCCACGTGGCTGTGGTGAGGTCCCGGTCCTGGAACATCCACTCATGGACATGGTTGACCACGCGGTCGGGCTCGCGAAGCATGTCATGGGCACGCCCGGACCTGTCCTGCGTGTTGTCCTCGGGCAGCGACGCGACAGCAGAGAGCCGGTCCGCCAGCGACGGATGCGAGTTGTAGGTCGACCGAGGTTGCACCGAGGGCACACCGATGGCCTTGGCCAGCTGCGCCCGCCGCTCGGGGTACTCGAGAAACTCCGCGAAGCTGGCGAAGACGTCCGCAGGTCGACGCTGCGCTGCGAGAGCCGGATCGAGGTAACCCTCCACAAACGCGTCCCACCCCCTGCGAAGCACAGCCACCTCATGCAGGGCAGCAGTGGTAGCCCCGTTGCCCACAAGGTTGGCGCTGTGGGTGTCCTGGTCCAGCTCATTTCTGGCGATGACGGGGTCAGAGACCGCGAGGTACAGGCGGCCGAACCGCCCGACGATCCTGCCTGCTCTGGACTCATCACCCACCAGGTCGACAACCCGCCCGATAAACTTCCTGCCGCCGTAGATGGCCCGCGCAGACGAGCTCGGTCCCCAGAACCGGAGGAGCTCCTGAGCGATCACGGCACGAAGCTGCCGTTCGGTCAGCCCGGCCAGTAGCACCTCTCCCAGCTGTAGGCGACGTACCCCCGGGCGCAGCCCGAGCCAGGTCCTGTTCTCGGAGGCAACCACGGACGCGTCGGGGGCCAGCACCAGCTGAGACGGCGGCCACATGTGCAGGCCCTCGGCGACGATACAGATCTCCACCCAGAGCAGCGGCTGCTCGTCCCCGGAGATCAGCACGCCCTCTACCGGCTTGCGTTGTCGTCGCCGTGCAGCGGGCAGTCCCAGGCCGACGAGAACGATCATGACAGCCACAGCGATGGCGGCCAGAATTGCCCAGATGCCTCCCGTGCTCGCAGCCAGCACCAGAGCGACAAAGACTGCCAGGAGGCCCGCAACGGCTAGCACGAAGACACCGGAGAGCATCAGCATCGAAAGGACCGCGCGGGGGGCGAACTTCATCGACTTCCTCCTCAAGCACGGGGATCGTCTCAAAGCCTGTGGCCAGCAACGCACGCCCGCATCGTCCGAACGGGCCTTTCCGGCTCGGTCACACGGTCAGGGCTTGAAGCGCCAGCACGTAGGAGCGCGAGCCGAACCCGGCGATCGTGCCGGTGGCAACCCCCGCGACGACCGAGGTATGCCGGAACTCCTCACGCGTCGCCGGGTTGGACAGGTGGATCTCGATCAGCCTCCCGCCGCCGGTGGTGACCAACGCGCAGGCGTCCCGGACGGCATACGAGTAGTGCGTGAAAGCCGCAGGGTTGAGCACCACGTCAGCACCGTTGTCGACCGCCTCGTGGATCCAGCCGATCAGCTCGGCCTCGTCGTTCGTCTGGCGGAAGTCGACCGTCAGACCGAGTGAGTGGGCCTCGCGCGACACCAGATCGGCGATGTCCTTCAGGGTCTCGGATCCGTAGACCTCCGGCTCGCGGCTACCCAGCCGATCGAGGTTCGGGCCATTGAGCACATACACGAGGGACGCCGTCATGCCCGAGAGTCTAGGCAGCCCTCGGAAGGTCTAGGCAGCCCTCGGAAGGTCTAGGCGCCCCCGCGGGGTGGCGCGTTGCCTCCGGACGAGAAGTCTGGTCCGGTGACCGCGGTGTCGCGTCCCAGCACGATCTTGGCGATGTTGCTCAGGGACTGCGTGCCAGGCGCCAGGTAGCGGTCGTGGTCGGTGACTCCACGGGTGCCGAACACCGTGTCGCCGAAGCCGGGTGTCGCAGGCATCGTGCCATGCCCCGCACCCCACACGCGGAACGTCGGCAGCAGGTCGATCCAGTCCAGCACAGACTGCCCCGCCCAGACCCGTGCGGAGGTATGCAGATCCCCCGCTCGCGATACACCCATACCGGGGCTGCCGACCACGACGATGTCTTTCACCTGCGTAGGGAGGTTGGCGGCGGCCAGACCGGCGACCACCGACCCGTAGCTGTAGCCGACCACCGTCACCCTCGCGCTCGGACGAAGGGACGCCAAGCCTTTGACGAAGGAGTCCAGGGAGGTGGCGCCCGCTCGTGCCAACTCCTCGCGCGCAGCATCCCGCCCGAGGCCCTGCGGCGCGTCGTACCCCAGCCAGGCGATGACCGCCACGTGCTGGCTCGGCGCCTCAGCCGTCACCGCGTCGAACAGGTCCTGAGCCTGCACGGCGGGGGCACGGTCCCGCACGTCACCCAGGCCGGTGCTGAAGTTGTCCCCACGCGTGGAAACACCGGGGACGATGATGGCGATACGCTCAGCGGCCACCAGGTCACCGAAGACCTCGACGATGCGGCCGTTGCCACGCTGGTCGAAGGTGAGGAACTGGCGGCCCCGTTCGGCCCACTGAGCGTAGGGTCCCCCGGCCGCCTCCATGGCGACGCGACTCCGCTCATACGTGAGGGTCAGGGCTGTGCGGTCACCAGAGCTCGGATGCCACCCGGACGAGCCGGACGGAACCGCGACGGCCGGCCCCGGGGTGAACAGCAAAAGCGCCAGGGCGAGCAGAACGACGCTGACTACCGAGGCGGCACTGAGCGCCCTCCAGCACCACCGCATCTGTTCCTTCCGCCACGTTGGGGTTCCGCCCGTTCGGGCGGCATCAGTCAAAGCTACGTAAGCTTTCTGAACGCGGCTCTCAGGATGGGCCAATTCTAGCGCAAGGGGATGTCGGAGCTGACCCTTTCGTAGGCCGTCACCATCAAGGACAGGTCGGGGCCCTCGAGACGGGTCGGCGCGGCCACGCCGTCGAGCACGACGAATCGGAGCAGGGAGCCTCGCGTCTTCTTGTCGCGCTTCATGACCTCGTAGAGCTCGGGCCAGCGGTCCCCGCGATAGCTGGTGGGCAGTCCGACACTGGCGAGGATCGACCGGTGTCGAGCGACGACCGCGTCATCCAGCCTGCCAGCAGCACGCGCGAGCTCAGCCGCGTAGACCATGCCCACGCTGACCGCTGCGCCGTGGCGCCAGGAGTAGCCCTCCACCTGCTCGATCGCGTGGGCGAAGGTGTGTCCGTAGTTCAGGATCTCCCTCACGGAGGACTCTCTGAGGTCCTCAGTCACCACCCGCGCCTTGACCCTGATCGAGCGTTCGATGAGCTCGCGCACAGCTGGCCCCTTGCTGTGTCCGGCTCCTTGCGGGTCCTGCTCCACGAGCTCGAGAATTGCCGGGTCCGCGATGAACCCACACTTGATCACCTCGGCCATGCCCGAGATGAAGTCGTCGGACGCCAATGTGTCCAGCGTGCCAAGATCGCACAGGACACCTGCCGGAGGATGGAACGCTCCGACGAGGTTCTTGCCCTCTGCGGTGTTGATGCCCGTCTTGCCTCCCACCGCGGCATCCGCCATGGCCAGCACGGTTGTCGGGACATGAACCACTGCGATCCCTCGAAGCCAGGTCGCCGCGACGAAGCCCGCAAGGTCGGTCACGCTGCCACCGCCAATGCCCACGATCGCGTCCGAGCGCGTGAAGCCGGACTGACCCAGGAAGCTCCAGAGGCTTGAGGCAACCAGTGCCGACTTGGCTTCCTCGGCGTCGGGCACCTCGACGATGAACGCCGAACAGCCCTGTCTCGCCAGCTCATCGTGGACGGCCTGCGCGAGGGTGCGAAGGGTGCCCGGGTGTACGACGAGCACTCTCTCGACATGCGGACCGAGCAGGCCGGGCAGCTCCCGGAGCAGGTCTCTTCCGATCACGACGTCGTATGGCGTGCTGCTGCCCTCGCCCACGCGGATCCGGGTCGCTTTACTCATCGGTGGTCTCCAGACGTTGGACGATCTCGGCGGCGATGTCCCGCGGTGTGCGTCCGGCGGTCTGAACGGTGAAGGTCGCCAGCCGCTCATAGGTGGGCCGTCTCATTTCCATCATCTGCATCCACTGCCCCCTCGGGTTCACCGCCAGCATGGGACGGCTCCTGTCGAAGCCCACACGCTTGGCGGCATCCGCGATCCCGACGTCCAGAAACACGACCGTGTGCCCGACGATGGCCTCCTTCGTCGCGGGATCCATCACCGCGCCTCCACCGAGTGACAACACGCCCGAGTGGGTGGCAAGAGAGGAGGCAACCTCAGCCTGCTCGAGCTGGCGGAACCGAGGCTCACCGTCATCCATGAAGATGTCCGAGATCGACCGCCCCTCCCGGGCTTCGATGGCATGGTCCGTGTCACGGAACGCGACGCCCAACAAGGTCGCGAGCGCGCGTCCAACCGTTGTCTTGCCTGATCCGGGCGGGCCGATGAGAACCACGCAGGACGGAATCGGGCCGTCGTTACCGGGCATCGGCGAGGTCTCGCTCACCACGAACGCAGCGCCTCTGGGATCGCTTCCAGGTAGCCACGGTGGTTTCTCGAGGTCTCGGCAACACTGTCGCCGCCGAACTTCTCGAGGCAGGCCTGGGCAAGGACGAGCGCGACCATGGCCTCGGCGACAACCCCCGCAGCGGGAACCGCGCAGACGTCGGAGCGCTGATGGATGGCCGTGGCGGCCTCCCCCGTGGCCAGGTCGACGGTGGCCAGCGACTTGGGCACGGTGCTGATCGGCTTCATCGCTGCTCGAACGCGCAGGACGTCACCGGTCGACATACCCCCCTCGGTGCCACCGGCCCGGCCGGTCCGACGTCGGATCACGCCATCCGGATCGCGGTCGAGCTCGTCGTGCGCGGCCGACCCCCTGCGGGTCGCAGTGACGAAACCATCCCCGACCTCGACCCCCTTGATCGCCTGGATGCCCATGAGGGCCGCGGCAAGCTGCGAGTCCAGTCGCCGGTCCCAGTGGACATAGGACCCCAGACCCGGCGGGAGACCGTAGGCCAGGACCTCCACCACACCACCGAGGGTGTCGCCGTCCTTCTTCGCCGCCTCCACCTCGGCCACCATGGCTGCAGAGCCGACCGGGTCCAGGGTGCGCACCGGATCGGCGTCAAGGCGCTCCACCTGATCGGGGCGCGGCAGCTCCACATCGGCCCCGATGCCTGCCCTTCCGATGGCCACGGTGTGCGATACCAGCCTGATGCCGTACGCCTGTTCCAGCAGGGCCGACGCGACAGCGCCCAGGGCAACCCGTGCCGCAGTCTCACGGGCCGAGGCACGCTCGAGCACCGGACGGGCGTCGTCGAACCCGTACTTCTGCATACCCACCAGGTCAGCGTGGCCGGGGCGCGGCCGGGTCAGCGGCTTGTTACGGGCGATCTCCTGAGGTGAACCAATGTCATCCGCGGCAGCGAGTGCCTCAGCAGGCACAGGGTCCGGACTCATCACCGTCTCCCACTTGGACCACTCGGAGTTGGCGATCCGAATAGCCACCGGCGACCCGATGCTCACGCCGTGACGGACACCGCCGAGGAACTCCACGGCGTCCTGCTCGAACTTCATCCGGGCACCGCGGCCAAAACCGAGCCGGCGACGGGCAAGCGCCGCAGCCACGTCCTGGGTGGTGACCTCGACCCCCGCCGGCAGGCCGTCGATCGTGGCAGTCAGGGCGGGGCCGTGGGACTCACCGGCAGTCAACCAACGCAGCATGGGCGAAATCCTAGCCACGAGCCCGTCTACAACCCGTTAACCGGTCAACCAGCGGTCAACACGACCGGGAACATCAACGCCACCCATGCGCCGAGAATCATCGAAGGACCGAAGGCCACGTGGGAGGATCGGTTCGCCCGGCCCAGCACGAGCAGGATCACGGCGATCAGTCCGCCGATGACGAAGGCCGCGAGAACCGAGACGACTGCGGGTCCCCACCCCAGCCACCCCAGCAGCAGACCCAGCACGCCGGCAAGCTTCACGTCCCCCAGGCCCAGTCCCCCGCCTCCGGGCGAGACCAGGGCCAGCACGAGATAGCCCACGAAGAGCGAGAGTCCGGCCAGCACTCCCCGCAACAACGCCCCCCACTCGCCCGTGACGATGGTGGGCACCAGCAGGAGCACGAACGCGATGGGGTACGACGGCAGCACGAGCAGGTCCGGCAGGCGGTGTACGTCGATATCGATGAGCGTGAGCGCCGCACCCACCGCTCCCAGATAGAGGTATGCCGGAAGCAGGGACCACTGCGCGTGGTCGCCAAAGCGAAACGTCAGGCTCGCCCAGGCCACTGACACGACGATCACGAGCCACCAGGGATGAAGCGGCAGCGGCTGGTCGCGTTCGTCGGGCCGACGGTAGCTTGCGGCGGCCAGCACCCTGGCGAGCCAGGCGCCGACGCCCGCGCCACAAAGTCCCAGCACGGTGATCGCCCACCAAGGGGCAGCAACCGTCGGGAGCACAAAGCTCATACCGACCCCCTGACAGCCAGACCAGCCGCCCTCATCTCCGCGACCGGCGGGAGCATGCCGGTCATGAGGCGCACCTGTTCGGCGGCCTGATGGACCAACATCTCGAACCCGGACACCACAGTTGCCCCCGCCTCCTCGAACGCCAGCGCCAACGGTGTCGGCCAACCCGCGTAGACCACGTCCAGCACAAGATGATCCTCCAGCCGCAGACCTACGGGGAGCAGCTTTGCCGTCGGCGTGTCGGCCGGCAGAGCATCTGCGGGTAGGGTGCTCACGACCAACGGCACGTCAACAACCCGTTCGGCGACCTCGTCCAGACCGACCACGTGAACCTCGAGCCCTGCTCTGTTCGCTTGCTCCAGGGTCTCGGGGCGCGGGCGCGAGCGCACTGCAAATGTCACCTCCTGACAACCCATCTTCTCAAGTGCCGCAACAACGGACCGCGCGGTCGCCCCCGAGCCGAGCACCAGAGCGCTGGTCACACCCACACAACCAGCGTCGTGCAAAGCGCGCGAAACGCCGTACACGTCGGTGTTGTGGCCACTCCAGCCACCGTCCACCCGCCGGACGAGCGTGTTGATGGCGCCGACGTTGTGGGCAAGGTCAGAGACCTCGTCGGCGACCTTGAAAGCAGCCTCCTTCAGCGGCCGGGTCAGGGACAGACCCGCCCAGTCGGCACCCAGGCCGGCAACGAACCCGCCCAGCGCCGGCTCCTGCACCTCACATGCGTCGTAGAGCCAGGTGCTCAGACCCAGCGCCCGGTATGCGGCACGATGCAAGGTCGGAGACAGGGAGTGGCTGACCGGCGACCCCAGAACAGCGGCGCGCCGTACCTCCGTGGTCAGCATTTGCCCGGGTTGTCCTTGCACCATTTCTGGAAGACTGCGACGTTGGCCGCATGGCCGGCCGCGTCGACGGCGAACCGGGTCTCCCCCGTCACCGGGTTCACCGCCACGAAGTACAGCCAGGGTCCCGGTGCCGGGTTGAGCGCCGCCTTCATCGCCGAAAGCCCAGGGCTGTCGATCGGCCCCGGTGGAAGGCCCGCAACAAGGTAGGTGTTGTAACGGCTCTTGCTCGCTCTTTCGGCATTGGTCGTGGTCACCTCGCGACGTCCCGCGATGAAGCTGACCGTCGAGTCCAGCTGCAACGACATCGGCCTGGCCAGGCGGTTGTCGATGACCCGCGCCACCTTCGGGAAGTCAGCGGCGGCTCTGGCCTCAGCCTGGACGAGACTGGCGATGGTCAGGATCCGCTGCATCTGTGCCGGGTCCACTCCGATGTTGCCCAGCTCTTCGAGGGACTTTGCCACCATCGTCTGAAGCTGTTCAGAGGCAGTGGTGTCCTTGCCGAACTCGTACGTTGCCGGGAACAGGTATCCCTCTGTGTCTCCGTTGGCCGCGGCCGGAAGCCCCAGGGCTGCGGGGTCTTTCAACGCCACCTCGTAGTCGGCCAGTGGCCGGCCGGTGGCAGCTGAGAGCAGCCGGATGGTCTCAGAGGTCCACTTGCCCTCGGGGATGGTGACCCTCGGGACGGTGCGGTTGGCCGGGTCCAGCAGCATGGCCAGTGCCGACACCCCGCTCATCCTCAGGCGCAGTGAATAGTGCCCGGGCTGGATGGAGCCGCCTCTGGGGTTGGCAGCGGCAGCGTTTGCAAAGGCCTTGGCGGTCTTGACGACGCCAGCCTTCTCCAGAGTCGCACCGATAGACCGGCCGGTATCGCCGCTGTGCACCGTGACTGACACCGTGCCCGAGCCGTTCCCGGTGTAGTCGTTGCTCGCGGTCAGGCTGGAAACAAGCGGAGCGAGCGCGCTGTAGGCCGCGAAACCCCCGCCGGCGACCAGGCCAAGGGTCAGCAGCATCACCACCATCCGACGTCTGCCCTGGACTCGTTGGTGCTGAGCGCGCCGACTTGCGCCGCGATGCTGGCCCGGTGCCACCTCAGCGCCCGTCTGTTCCTGCCCCGGTGTGGGATCGGGGGCTGGGTCGCCGAAGATCGCCGTGTCGAGATGGCGTTTCTTCATGACCTCGCACCCTTTGCGTTCGTCCTGCCTTTGCGCGCCTTGCGTCCGCCCACGAGCTCTCCAGGTGCCAGTCCCGAGGACTTCTCGGTGTCCAGAGCCGCCTGAAGGATCAGCACCGCGGCCGCCTGGTCCACGACAGCACGCTGGGCTCTGCCGGGCACGCCGCTCTCGCGAAGTCCGCGGTGGGCGTCGATGGTCGTGAGGCGCTCGTCCACCAACCGTACCGGGATGGGCGATATTCGGCCCGCAAGGGCGGTTGCGTAGCCACGGGCGCCTCTGGCGGCCGGGCCTTCATCCCCGGACAACGACCTCGGCAACCCGACGACAACCTCCAGCACGTGACGTTCGCGCACGACATCTGCGATGACCCCCAGATCGGAACCAGACGCCATATCGCGCTTGAGGGTCTCGACCGGCGTGGCGAGGATGCCCTCGGGATCGCTGGCCGCCAGCCCGACGCGGACTGTGCCCACATCAACGCCGAGCCGGATCCCGGTGCGCATCCTCTCAGCGACCCGCCGTGACGCGTTCTCCGACGGCATGTTCGACCCTGGCCAACGCCTCGCCGACCTTGGTGGCATCGATGCCACCGCCCTGGGCCACGTCGTCCTTGCCGCCCCCACCGCCGCCAAGGGCCTGTGCAGCGACCTTGACCAGCTGCCCGGCCCGCAGACCCCAGGCCCGGGCGGCATCATTGGTCGCGATGATCACCACCGGGCGATCCTTGGAGATCCCCGCAACGACCACCACGGCTGGACGGTCGTTGCCCAGCCTCGACCTCACGTCGAGGGCGAGACCACGGAGATCCTCTGCGCTCACACCGTCGCCCGCGTCATGGCCCACGAAGCTGACCCCGAAGACGTCGTGCCCGCCAACGGCCAGGGACGATGACGCAGCCAGCACCTGTTGCATTCGCATGGAGCTGATCTCGTGGTCCGCTTCCTTGAGCTTGGCCAGGATGCTGGCGACCCGCTCAGGTAGCTCCTCGGGCCGGACCTTGAGCGCCTCGGTGAGCGCTCCGACGATGGCATGCTCACGAGCGAGGAACTCGTAGGCATCGGTTCCCACGAGCGCCTCCACCCGTCGGATACCCGAGCCGATGGACGCCTCGCCGAGCAGCTTGACCAGCCCGAGCTGCCCGGAGCGTTGTGCGTGGGTGCCGGCGCAGAGCTCACGGGCCCACTCGCCGACGGAAACCACGCGCACCGCCCTGCCGTACTTCTCCCCGAACAGGGCCATGGCCCCGGATGCACGCGCCTCGTCCTGGGTCATGACCTCGGCTCGCACCGGCAGATCCTCAAGCAGCAAGGCATTGACCTTGGCCTCCACGTCGGAGAGCACGCTCACCGGCAGCGCCCCGGAGGCGTTGAAGTCGAACCGGAAACGTCCCGGCGCATTCTCCGAACCGGCCTGCGTCGCGGTGTCACCCAACGCCTCCCTGATGGCCTTGTGCACCATATGGGTCGCGGTGTGCGCACGCGAGATCGCACGCCGCCGGTCGATGTCGACGAGGGCATGCGCCTGTTCCCCCGGACGCACCTCACCGGTGAGAACCACGGCGCGGTGAACAACGAGCCCCTTGATGGGCGACTGCACGTCACGAACCTCAATGACGGCGCCGTCGGCCAGGGTGATCCGTCCGGAGTCTGCCAGCTGGCCACCGCCCTCGGCGTAGAACGGGGTCCGGTCCAGAACGAGCTCGATCTCCTCCCCCTCATGGGCGGAGGCGACGGAAACGCCGTCGATGAGCACGCCCGCGACCCGGGCATCGGAGATGGTCTCGTGATACCCGGTGAACTCGACGGCACGCCCCACGGAGTCCAAGGCAGAGCGGTATGCCGAGGTGTCGCCGTGCGCGCTCTTCTTGGACCTGGCGTCAGCCTTGGCCCTGTCGCGCTGCTCTTTCATGAGGCGACGGAAGCCGTCCTGGTCGACGCTGATCCCCTGTTCCTGCGCCATCTCAAGAGTCAGGTCGATCGGGAACCCATAGGTGTCGTGCAGAGCGAAGGCCTCATCGCCTGCCAGCATGCCCTGCCCCGCGGACTTGGCTTTGGCGACCGCGGTGTCCAGCATGGTCGTGCCCGATGCGAGGGTTCGGCGGAAGGCTTCTTCCTCGGCATAGGCGATCTGGGAGATCCTGGAGAACCCGGTCTCGAGCTGCGGGTAGGACGCCTTCATCCGCTCCATACTCACTGGCAGCAGGTGCTGGAGACAGGGCTCGTCGTACCCGAGCAGCCGCATCGATCGCACGGCACGGCGCAGCATCCGGCGAAGGACGTATCCGCGACCCTCGTTGCCCGGAGTGACACCGTCACCGATCAGCATCAGCGAGGACCTGACATGGTCCGCGACGATGCGCAGGCGAATGTCATCAGGGTCGCTGTGGGCAGCATCGTGAGCCGAGTTCGCGCCATACGTCTTGCCGGTCAGTAAGGCTGCCTTGACCAGGACAGGGTTGACCTCGTCGATCTCGTAGAGGTTGTCCACGCCCTGCAGAACGGAGGCCAGTCGCTCCAGGCCCAGGCCCGTGTCGATGCTCTTGGCCGGCAGGTCACCCAGAATCGGGAAGTCGTCCTTGCCGCTGCCCTCGCCGCGGATGTTCTGCATGAAGACGAGATTCCAGATCTCCATATAGCGGTCCTCATCGACCGCGGGTCCGCCTTCCTGGCCGTACTCCGGTCCACGGTCATAGAAGATCTCGGAGCTCGGGCCACACGGACCGGGCACGCCCATCGACCAGAAGTTGTCGGCCATGCCGCGACGAATGATGCGCTCGACCGGTATCCCGGAGTGCGTGAGCCAGAGCTCCGCAGCCTCGTCATCGTCCTGGTAGACGGTCGCCCACAACCGCTCCTTGTCCAGGCCGTAGCCGCCCTCGGCCTGGCTGGTCGTCAGAAGCTCCCAGGCAAAAGAGATCGCGTCAGCCTTGAAGTAGTCACCGAAGGAGAAGTTGCCGTTCATCTGGAAGAAAGTTCCGTGGCGGCTGGTCTTGCCGACCTCTTCGATGTCGCCCGTGCGGACGCACTTCTGCACGCTGGTGGCTCGTTTCCATGGCGGGGTCTCCTGCCCCAGGAAGTAGGGCTTGAACGGCACCATCCCGGCGTTCACGAACAAGAGGTTCGGGTCGTCATACACCAGGGAGGAGCTGGGCACGATCGCGTGACCCTTGCTCTCGAAGAACGCGAGCCAACGTCGCCTGATCTCCGCGGTTTCCATAGTCCATTTCCTAACAGTCGGAGCAGGCTCGCAACAATGGCAGGTCGGAGCCAACCGTATGCCGGGGGCGTTGGGCCCCTAGCGAGCTTGCGGTGAGGTCGGGTCCTCGATCAGCGCGCGGGTCTGCTCCGGGCTCATCGTGCGCCCATCAGGCAACGTTCCGGTGTCGATGCCGATGGCAAGGCGCAGCTCGGACTCTCGTTCGGCCATACCCTCGCGGACCGCCTCAGCCATCTCGCGCAGACCTTCGACCAGATCGGAAAGACCGCTGGACAAACCGCGCGACATCCCCGTCGGGGAGTATGCCGCAGCGGCCTTGGAGACCTTACGGACGACCAACACACCGAGTGTGGCTCCGAGGGAGACCCAGAACAACCGACGCACTGGTCAGTCCCTTCCGCGTCGACGTCGAGCCGGGCGCTTGCCATGGCCGTTCATCGCCGCGCGCACGCCGTAGGAGAAGGCGGCCACCTTGACCAACGGGGAACCGAGCGTGGCAGCGAACAGGGAGGTGAGCGCGTTGACGTTGGTGCTCATCGAGGAGACGTTCTCGGTGATGGTGTCCAGCCGCACGATCTGCTCGTTCGTGGAGGCCACGGTGTCGGTCACCTGCGAAAGCAGAGGTACGGTCTGCTCGGAGATGCCTCGCACGCCGATCCGGGTCTCGTCCAGAACCTTGCCGGCCTTGCCCAGGAGACCACCCAGACGCACCACCAGGTAGGCGAACGCCAGGGCTGCGATCACACCGGCGATGTCACCGACGGACACTGTCACATTCACGCTCGCACCTCACAAAGATCTTGATCACCGCTGGAGCCAGAACCCTATCGCGACGGCTATCACCCCTTGACCGCCGCCGAACTGGAACGACCCCCGCCGCGAGCTTGCGCTGACCCTCACTGCCTCAGGTGGCCCGGATCAGCGCCTTGAGGCGGGTCCATCGCGTGGACAAGGTCTGCTCGAAGCCCCGGTCGGTGGGCCGGAAGTAGCTGGTGTCCACGAGCAGGTCATCGGGGAGGTACTGCTGAGCCACGACGCCGGTGGGGTCGTCGTGTGCGTATCGGTAGCCCTCACCATGTCCGATCCGGCTGGCCCCGGCGTATCCACTGCCCCGAAGGTGCACCGGCACCGGCCCACCCTTGCCGGCCCGGATGTCCGCGATCGCCTCGTTGATCCCGAGATAGCTCGAGTTCGACTTGGGTGCGATCGCGTTGTGCACGACGGCCTGGGCCAGGATGATCCGTGCCTCGGGCATGCCGATCTGCGCCACCGCGTGCATCGCGGCCACGGCGGTCTGCAATGCCGTGGGGTCTGCCATCCCGACGTCCTCGCTGGCAGCGATGACGATCCGCCGGGCGATGAATCGTGGGTCCTCGCCCGCCTCCAGCATCCGGGCCAGGTAGTGCAACGAGGCGTCGACGTCACTTCCCCGCATCGACTTGATCAGGGCGCTGGCGACGTCGTAGTGCTGGTCGCCTGCGCGGTCGTAGCGCACCGCGGCATGCGCCACAGCCTGTTCGACCTGCGCGAGCGAGATCGTGATCTTCTCCTCGCCCGGCCGCCCCACCGGTTGTGCGTCCAGAGCCACGCCCGCTGCCGCCTCCAGCGAGGTGAGTACGCGACGTGCATCCCCGCCCGCCATTCGTATGACGTGCTGCCTCGCCTCTGGTTCGATGGTGAACACCCCACCCAGGCCACGTTCTTCGCTCAAAGCGGCGGCCAGGACATCATCGAGCTCATCATCCGACAGTGGCTGCAGGGTGATCAGCATGGACCTCGACAGGAGTGGTGCGATGACGCTGAACGAGGGGTTCTCGGTGGTCGCCGCGACCAGGACGACCAGGCGGTTCTCCACTCCTGACAACAGCCCGTCCTGCTGCGCCTTGGTGAACCGATGGATCTCGTCCAGGAAGAGCACGGTCTGCCGGTCGTACATGTCACGTTCACGTGCGGCACCCTCCATCACGGCCCTGACGTCCTTGACGCCTGCCGTGACAGCGGAGAGCTCGACGAACCGGCGGCCGGCCACATTCGCCACGAGATGTGCCAGCGTCGTCTTGCCCGTCCCCGGCGGCCCCCAGATGATCGCCGACAGCGGGCCGGCGACGCCCGCGTGTCCCTCGATCAGCCGCCGCAAGGGGCTTCCGGCCCTCAGGACCTCGCTCTGCCCGCGAACCTCATCGAGGGAGCGAGGACGCATCCGGGCCGCGAGCGGAGGCAAAGACGTCGAGCTGACACCGTCACCAGCCCCACCGTCGCGCGCTGAAGCCGCAAAGAGGTCGTTGTCGGCACCAGTGGTCACGGATGGCAGGCTATCTCGCCGCCGTCACCGCGACGAAGTGGCAGGAACTGCTGTCCCACGTGTCTCGGGCAGCATTGTCTGCGGCCTCACGGCTGACCGTCGTCCTCCGTCTTGGTCTCGGCCACGGTGTCGACGCCTGCCTCCTTGCGCTGTGCTGCGGTGATGGGGGCTGGAGCGGAGGTCAGTGGGTCGAAGCCGCCTCCGGACTTCGGGAAGGCGATGACGTCGCGGATCGAGTCGGTGCCCGAGAGCAGCGCGCAGATGCGGTCCCAGCCAAAGGCGATCCCACCATGCGGGGGCGCGCCAAAGGCGAAGGCATCCAGCAGGAAGCCAAACTTCTCCTGGGCCTCTGCGTGCGAGAGGCCCATCATCGTGAAGACCCGTTCCTGAATCTCCCTGCGGTGGATACGGATCGAACCGCCACCGATCTCATTTCCGTTGCAGACCATGTCGTAGGCATAGGCAAGTGCGGAGCCCGGGTCGGTGTCGAAGGTGTCCATGAACTCAGCCTTGGGCGACGTGAACGCGTGGTGCACAGCGGTCCAGGCACCGGAGCCAACCGCGACGTCACCCGAAGCCTCGGCCTCGCTGGTCGGCTCGAACAGCGGTGCGTCCAGAACCCACAGGAAGGACCAGGCCGACTCGTCGATGAGCCCGGAACGGTTGCCGATCTCCAGGCGAGCCGCACCCAGGAGAGAGCGTGACGCCTTGGCAGGGCCTGCTGCGAAGAAGATGCAGTCGCCGTTGCCGGCACCGACATGGGTGGCCAGTCCTTTGCGCTCGCTCTCGGTCAGGTTCTTGGCGACAGGTCCACCGAGCTCGCCGTCGTCGCCGACGAGGACGTAGGCCAGACCCTTGGCCCCACGCTGTTTGGCGAACTCCTGCCAGCCGTCGAGCGTCTTGCGCGGCTGAGAAGCGCCGCCAGGCATGACGACCGCGCCGACATAGGGCGCCTGGAAGACGCGGAAGGTGGTGTCCTTGAAGTAGTCCGAGCAGTCAGTCAGCTCCAGACCGAACCGCAGGTCCGGTTTGTCCGAGCCATATCGCGCCATGGCGTCGGCGTAGGTCATCCGCAGCATCGGCGTGGGGATCTCGTGGCCGATGAGCCTCCACAGCGCGGTCACGATCGCCTCGCCGAGCTCGATGATGTCGTCCTGCTCGACGAAGCTCATCTCAAGGTCCAGCTGGGTGAACTCCGGCTGTCGGTCGGCACGGAAGTCCTCGTCGCGATAGCAACGGGCAATCTGGTAGTAGCGCTCCATGCCCGCAACCATCAGCAGCTGCTTGAACAGCTGCGGGCTCTGGGGCAGGGCATACCAGGAGCCGGGCTGCAGGCGTGCGGGCACGAGGAAGTCGCGTGCACCCTCGGGGGTCGAACGGGTCAGCGTGGGAGTCTCGATCTCGACAAAGTCTCTCTCGGCGAGGACCGCCCGCGCGGCCTGGTTCACCTTGCTGCGCAGGCGAATTGCCGCAGCAGGACCGGGGCGACGAAGGTCGAGGTAGCGGTGCCTGAGCCGCGCCTCTTCGCCCACAGTGACGCGCTCGTCGATCTGGAACGGCAGCGGGGCCGCTGGGCTCAGAACCTCGAGGTCGGTCGCCACGACCTCGATCTCACCAGTCGGCAGGTCTGCGTTCGCGTTGCCCTCGGGACGCTCACGCACCTCTCCGCTCACCTTCACGCAGTACTCGTTACGCAGGTCGTGCGCACCGCCCTTCGCAAGGATCTCGTCACGCACGACCACCTGTGCGACCCCTGAAGCGTCACGCAGGTCGATGAAGGCCACCCCACCGTGATCGCGCCGACGGGCGACCCAGCCGGTCAACACGACGGACTGTCCAACATGTCCCTTGATGCCGGCGCGCAGCGTGCCGGCCTCATGAGTGCGAAGCACGAGAGGTCCTCTATTTCGATGGTCGGGACTGATCCTGAGCAGTCTTTGTCAGGTCAGTCCCACATCTTACGGAAACGGGCAATCCGCCTACGAGCCGGTCAGGGCCGGTATGCCGGGTGCTCCGGCCAGGGGATGTCGCGCGGTCGCAACGTGACCCAGTCGCGAGCCCGCGCGGCGTACGCGGTCAGGATGCCGATCACGGCACTGGGGTTGTGCAGCTGACCACGCAGCACCGCCTCATGGGCTTCGTCAAGATCGACCCAGCAGACCGACATACCTCGTTCTTCGCCCTCGCGGCTGAAGCGCTCGTCATGCTCGACCTCTGCGACGTCTCGTGCCAGGAACACGCGCAGCGCCTCGGAGCTGCCACCCGGAGAACCGAAGTAGTCGATGAGTACGTCCCAGCGGTGTGCGGTCAGGTCGGCTTCCTCATGAAGCTCGCGAGCCGCCGCCTGCCATGGCGGCTCGCCTTCGACGTCAAGCAGACCGGCGGGCACCTCCCACTCGAGGACCCCGACAGGATGGCGGTACTGCTGGATGAGCAAGACCTGGTCATGGGCCTCGACCGCACGAAGGGCAACGATCGACACGGCGCCAGGGTGGTCGAGGTACTCGCGGGTGACCTCCCCGGCTTCTCCCAGGTCCACGATGTCGCGCCGGACGTCCCAGACCATGCCGTCGAACGCGACCACGCTCTCGACCGGACGCCGGACCAGCCGGTCAGCCAGGTCAGCACCACGGAGTACGGGGGCGACCAGACTCATTGCACCGAAACGGTTTCGGCCTCCCGCGGCCGGTCGACCTCGACCAGACGAGAAGCCTTCTGGGCATCGATGGCGGCCTCGACCAGTCCCGCGAAGAGCGGATGGGCCCGATGCGGGCGAGACTGGAACTCGGGATGGGCCTGGGTGGCGACATAGTAAGGGTGTGTGCTGGCAGGCAGCTCGACGAACTCCACCAGAGTCCCGTCAGGTGAGGTGCCAGAGATGCGCAGGCCGGCTTCTTCGAGCTGGTCGCGATAGGCGTTGTTGACCTCGTATCTGTGGCGGTGACGCTCATGCACCAGACGTGCTCCATAGGCAGCGGCAACGACCGACCCCTCGGCCAGCTTGGCCGGATACGTCCCCAGCCGCATGGTGCCGCCAAGGTCTCCGGCGCCCTCGACAAAGGCCTTCTGCTCCTCCATCGTGGCTATCACCGGGTTGGTGGTCTGCGGGTGGAACTCGCTGGAGGAGGCGTCCGCGATACCGAGGACGTTGCGCGCGTACTCGATCACCATGCACTGCAGCCCCAGACAGAGTCCGAGCGCGGGCACACCGCTGACGCGGGCCCATTTCAGGGCCCCGAACATGCCCTCGATCCCCCGAATACCGAAGCCGCCCGGGACGACGATCGCGTCGACGCCGGCAAGCGCCTTCTGTGCGCCCGCGTCGGTCTCGCACTCGTCGCTGGCGACCCAGCGAACCGAGACCTTGGCGTCGTGGTGGAAGCCACCGGCGCGCATGGCCTCGGTGACGGACAGGTAGGCATCAGGCAGGTCGATGTACTTACCGACGAGCGCGATCTCGACGGCATGCTCGGGGTTGTGCACCCGACGCAGCATCTCGTCCCAGTCGCGCCAGTCGACGTCCCGGAAGGGCAGACCGAGACGCCGGATGACATAGGCATCGAGGCCCTCAGCGTGCAGCACCTTGGGTATGTCGTAGATGCTCGGCGCGTCGACCGCAGCAACGCACGCCTCGGTGTCGACGTCGCAGAACAACGAGATCTTGCGCTTGAGGCTGTCGGGGATCTCACGGTCGGCGCGAAGCACGATGGCATCGGGCTGGATGCCGACCTGTCGCAGGGCAGCCACGGAGTGCTGGGTCGGCTTGGTCTTGAGCTCACCGCTGGGCGCGAGGTAGGGGACGAGCGAGATGTGCAGGAAGAAGACGTTGTCGCGGCCCACGTCGTGGCGTACCTGGCGAGCCGCCTCGAGGAACGGCAACCCCTCGATGTCGCCGACGGTGCCGCCGATCTCGGTGATGATGACGTCGGGACGGTCCTTCGCGGGCACGTCGGCCTGCTCGCGCATCCGCGACTTGATCTCGTTGGTGATGTGCGGGATCACCTGGACCGTGTCGCCGAGGTACTCCCCGCGACGCTCCCTGGCGATCACCCGGCTGTAGACCTGGCCGGTCGTGACATTGGCTGAGCCCGCCAGCGGGACGTCCAGGAATCGCTCGTAGTGGCCGATGTCCAGGTCTGTCTCCGCGCCGTCATCGGTGACGAAGACCTCACCATGCTGGAACGGGTTCATCGTCCCGGGATCCACATTGAGGTAGGGGTCCAGCTTCTGCATCGTCACCCGCAGACCGCGCGCACGGAGTAAATGTCCGAGGCTGGATGCCGTGAGGCCCTTGCCGAGCGAAGAGGCGACGCCTCCGGTTACGAAGATGTGTTTTGTCTGCTGCACCACGGGCTTTGACTCTACGTCATCCAGACGGCGTCGTCATACAGAGTCGGCCATCGCAGCACCGTGTCGCACCCGGTCGCTGGCCTTCCGCGATGTCCTTCAAGGCGTGTAGACGCTCATCAGCTGGGCAAATACGTCGGCCGTTGTCGGAAGCTCGTGCGCCCGCTCGAGCGCTGCCTCACGCAGGGCCTGACGACGAGGCGGGTCGGTGAGCAGGTCGACGATGCAGCGTGAGAGGTCAGCCGGGTCCCCTGCCGGCACGAGCATGGCGCCCGCGGCCGTCACCTCACGCGTCCCACCCACATCCGTGGCAACTATCACCGCACCCAACGCCAAGGCCTCCTGCAGCCAGAGGGGCTGCCCTTCCCAGACGGCGGTACTGACCACCAGGTCAGCAGCCGCGAGCAGGTCGGGCACGTCGTCCCGCCGGCCCAGCGCGACGACAGGAAGACCCTCGGTCTCGATCCGTGCTGCCAGGTGGTCCGACATCGGCCCGTCGCCGGCGAGAGCCCAGGTCAGCCCGCTGATCCCTGGAAGGCCACCGGCGGTCAGCCTGTCTTTCAACAGCAGGGAGCTGTCACACAGGGTGTCCAGACCCTTCTGTGGTGCGAGCCTGGCCACGGTCACCAGAAGGACAGCGCCCTCCTGCACACCCAAAGACTCACGAACCTGGGCGCTTGTTCGCCCGATAGGCAGGCGGACCGGCGCCGGCACCAGAGCGCGCGCCGTCAGGCTCGCGCCATGAGCGCGTGCTCGCTCCACGAGGTCACCCGACACCCCCATCACTACGTCGGAACCGTGCGCGACCACCCTCTCAAGTGCAGCCGACATGGCGAGAAGAGAGCGCCGGCCGACGGGCAGGTTGTGCAGCGTGACGACGATGCGGGGCCTGGCTTGCCGTCGCAGGCTGCGGACGACCAGGACGCACAACGCGCCTGCACGCAGGCCGTGTGCATGTACGACGTCGCTCGTGGAGACCAGACGTCTCAGGCGCCTGAAGTCAGTCAGCGTCCGAAACCACTCGCCGGACCCCGGCCACCACGCTCGCACCAGCCCCGGTTCGAATCGTTGTGCGGTCACCGGGTCGGTCACCACCAGGACGTCCACGCCGTGGTCGCTCAGGTCCGCAGCGATCTCGGCGACATGACCTGCAATGCCTCCGCTGCTGCGGCCCAACACCATGACGACCTTCATCGCGCCCCCCTGCGCAGCTTGGCCGCCACGAGCCGAGCCGACTCAGGATCGCCGACCCAGATCGAAGCAACGCACACCGTCATGACAGCGAAGGCGACCACCAGAGCCACGGAGGCACCAGCAACAAGTCCCGTGGGGTGCAGGCTCTCGGCCAGAGCGCGACCCGCAGCGGCCGAGAACACGCCGGACCCGAGTGCGACCGCCGCGCTGCGGCCAAGCCCCCTGAAAGTCCGCGGACCCCACGCGCGCTGAACTGCGACAACGAGCGCGATGGCAGCGATCGTCATCCCTAGCGAGCTGGCAAAGCCCAATGACTGCAATGTTTTTCGTGGCCCAGCAGAGTTCTGGAGCAGGACAAGGGGAAGCACGGCTGCGATCAGCCAACCGAGTCCGACCAACCCTCCGGCAACGGCTGGGCGGCCGTGGATGTACAGGGCGCGGGTGAGCAGCGCCGCCAGGCCGAAGCCGACCAGTCCCGGCGCGAACGCACTCAGGGCGTCGGGCAGAGCAGCCAGTGCCTGCCGTCCGGCAGGACTGTTCCGCCCCGCGTCCAGGGCGCTGAAGAACGCGCCAGTAGGCCCCGCGATCGCAAAGAGAACGGCAGCAGCGGCGCAGGTGGCGGCCGTGATGGCTCGCACCGACGCGACCAGGGTTCCCTGTGCTTGATCAACCGGCGTCTGACCCGGGCCTCCCGCGATCTGAGCCGAGGCCGTCACCCTGTCTGCTTGGGCCGAGACCGTCGCCATCGCCGTCTGGTCCGGGCCCGTCGCCATCGCGGTCCGATCCGGGCCCGAAGCCATCGCGGGAAAAGCCGCGGTGGCAACCGGAACCGCAAGGACCGCATACGGCAGCAGGTAGACGGCCTGCACGTAGGTGTACACGTTCAGCGTGCCGGTGCCCCCGCGGTGCTGGGACACCCACAAGGTCACGAGCACAGCGACCTGCTGCGCGACCAGGGCAATCAGACCGGCGCCCGCGAGTGCACTGGCTCGCCTCGCCACACCATCGGGAAAGGCCCAGGTCGGATGCAGACGAATACCGGCTCGGTGGAGGGGAATCAGGAGCGGAAGGCTCAAGGCAACGACGCCAAGGGTCGTTCCGGCCGCAAGCACGGTGGAGGCCTGGCTGGGCAGTCGGGCCAGATCGTCTCCGTTCCCCTGGGCCAGGACGCCGTACAGCAGGTATGTCGCGATCACCACGGCGCTGGACAGCAAGGGCGCCAGCGCCGCCCCCAGGAAGCGTCGATGCGCCTGGAGAACTCCAGCAAGGGTGATGCCCACGCCGTACAGCGCAATCTGGGGCGCGAAGACCACGATCATTGAGGCCATGAGATCGGTCGAGCCGGCACACGCCTGGCGGGGGACCAGGAGGGACGAAAGCGGTGCGGCGGCCGCCGCCATCAGGATGGAAAGGGGCACGAGGACCGTCAGCGCCCACGTGAGCATGGCTGACCCGGTCCGGGTGGCCGCAGCCTCGTCCTTGCGGGCCAGCTGGCCGGCGATGATCGGAACCGCGACGGCAGCCATCGCTCCCCCGGCCGCGACCTCGAAGATGACGTTCGGGAGCTGGTTGGCCGCCTGATAGACGCTGCCCACGCAGGTGGTCCCCACGCTCTGGGAGAACACCAGCCAGCGACCGAACCCGAAGACCCGAGCCACCAGAGTGACTGCCGCAATGAGGCCGGCGGCCGCGAACACTCCTGGCGCTGCCTTGCCGCGCCCCGCGGACGTCTCGTCGGGGGCAGTCACCGGATCACCGTCTCCGCGCTTCACACTGGCGGGCGGCCGAGCGCGTCGAGCTCGCGCAGGCCCGGCGTCGACTCGATGAATGTGGTGAAGCTGAACCTCTCCGACGCGAGGGTGAGAGCCGTCACCGCCGCGAGCGCTAGCAGCCGGCCGGGCAAACCGGTTCGCGCCACCAGGGCAGTTCCCAGCAGTGCGCCGGCGCTATTGGCTCCCGTGTCCCCGAGCATGCTCCGGCCTGCGAGGTCTTCGGGGAGGCATGCGATCGCTGCCCCAGCCACGGCACCCGCTGCTGCCGTCGAGGAAGGAGTCCCGCGTCCGACCGCGAGGAGCGGCGCGGAGAGCAGCAGAGCGACCTTGAGCGCTCTTCCGGGGCGAAGGTCGAGAAGGTTGACGATGTTGGCAGAACCTGCGACAACGGCCCCGCCGACCAGGGTGGTGATCGGCCGCGTCCGAGTCCGCGGCCTGTCCATGATCCATGCTGTCAGCAGACCGGTCGCGCCCAGACCCACCATCTTGATGGCGCCTGTCGTCACCTCGCCGCGCCTCGCCGCGGCCAGATGCCCGCGCAGGCCTTTGCTGGGGCTCTCACCCACCAGGTCATCGAGTGCTCCGAATGCCGCGCTGCCCAGACCCGCCGCTGCCGCCGGGGCACCCGCACCACCGACGACGGCTCCGGCGACGGCGCCCACGACAAATACCGGGCCTTCAAGCAACGTGACGACGTTGCCCGCGTAGTTCGTCCGGGCCCATCCTTGGTTGCCCCCCGGTGGGTGGCTCTTCAGGAGGGCGCCAGCTGTCATCGAAGCAATGGCTCCGATGGAGAGGGCACCCAGGGCCCGCAAGGTGGTCCCCGGAGTCACTGCTTGGCCGCGATGGTGGGCGAGATCGCCTTGGCATCCGCAGCCATGCCGTACTGTCCGACGCCTCCCGTGTACTGCTGCGCGAGCGCCAGCACGAGCGTGGTCTCCCCCATGGGCAGGTTCGCGTCGTCAACCGTTGAGGCGATCTTGGCCGCATCGGAGTCTTTCCTGACCGCGGCCACCAGATCGCCGGACGCGGTCGGATCGGCGCTGTTGGACGAGACGGCCGCCACCACGACGCCAGACCCGGCGCCGTCCAGCGAGCGGACGAGCTCTACGTAGGTTGCCAATCGGGCGTCGGTGTCTGCCTGCGTGGAGCCTTTGACCGGTCCACCGATGAAGACGACGGCCGAGGACGGTACGACGTTGTCTGAGACCTTGACCAGATCGCCGGCAACCAGACCGTCGAGAGCACCGCTGGCCGACGGGTCGAGCCGTTGGGTCGTCTGGCCGATCCCTCCAAGGATGGCCCGCGAGAGAACCGAGGCAGCCAGCTGGTCCTGACCTGCCGCCACAGGCACCTTGACCAGCTGGGCGAGCTGGGTGGCCAGGGTGTTACGAAAGGTGCGCTTTGCGGGGTCAGCCCAGGCATCGGTCAAGGTGATGGTGGATCCCACCTTGGCGCCCGCCGTGGCAAGTGCAGCGCTCGTGTTCTTTAGTAAATCGGCATCCGCACCTGGCGCGATGACCAGAGCAACGGTTTTGCCGCTCAGCTGGCTCTTCATGATCACTGGTCCGACGGCGGCGGCGAAGGTGTCGCGGGCAGCTGTGCCAGCCTTCTCGGCATCGAGCTGCGTGCGTAGCTGCGTCTTCTCGGCGCGCAGTGCCGAAGTCTGCTGGCTGAGGCGGTTGCCGATGTCTTCCTTGAGCGGTCCGGCTCCCAGCACGATCCCGACCGCGAGTGCCAGGAAGATGGAGACGATCGAGACGATGTGGTAGCGAAAGTCAATCACGTGAAAACTCCAACGATCCATGACCACGCGTCATCCACCCGGGCACCCACCAGCTGAAGCAAGGTGGTCCCGGCCGGTGTGGAGGCCAGAGCGACAAAGAGAGCGAACAAACCGACGAGCAGCATTACGCCAAGAGAGAGGTTGGAGATGCGGGAGCGGTAAAGCCGGCTGACACCTTTGGCGTCCACCAGCTTGCCGCCGACACGGAGTCGGGTGAGGAACGTACTGGCCATGCCCGATCGGCCCTTGTCCAGGAACTCGATCAAGGTGGCATGGGTGCCAACCGCGACGATCAGGGAAGCCCCCTTGTCATCAGCCAACAACATGGCGACGTCCTCGCTGGTACCGGTCGCGGGAAACACCACGGCCTCCAGACCCAGCTTGCGGACCCGCTCCAGCCCTGGTGCCCGGCCGTCACGATAGGCATGCACCACAATCTCGGCCCCGCAGGTGAGCGATGCATCCGAGACCGAGTCCATGTCTCCGACGATGAGATGGGGACGAAGCCCCATCTCGACCAAGGCATCGGCGCCACCATCGACCCCGATGAGGATCGGTCGGTACTCGCGGATGTAGCTGCGCAGAGTCTGCAGATCCTCCTTGTAGTGGTACCCACGAACCACGACCAGCGCATGACGGCCTTCGATGACGGTGGCGATCTCGGGCACCCCGACGCCATCAAGAAGGAGGTCGCGCTCGCGCCGCAGGTACTCCATGGTGTTGGCCGCAAAGGCCTCGAGCTGGACCGCCAGTCCGGCCCGTGCCTCGATCAACGCGGCATCGACGATGTCGTGGTCGAAAAGACTCCCCTTGGCCACGACCACATCGCCGACGTAGAGAGTGTCCTCATCCAAGCGGGCGGTCTGGCCGTCCTTCAGCTCGAGCAGCACGTCCTTGCCCACGTTGTCGACCAGTGGCACACCGGCAGTCACGAGGATCCCGGGGCCCAGGTTCGGGTATCGCCCGGTGATTGACAATGCGACGTTGATGACGGCAACCGGCTTGCACGCGACCAGGGCCTCGGCGCTGACCCTGTCCAGATCCTGATGATCGATGACCGCGATGTCCCCCGGTTTGAGGCGCTTGGTCAGCTCTTTCGTGCGTCCGTCGATGCGTACCGTCCCGCGGACACCGGGCAGATCCGGTTCGCCAGTGGTCCGTCGGCGCAAGGAGCGCATGAGGTTGAGGAAGGGTGACATCGCGGCCCATCGTGTCATGCGCGCTGCGTGCGTGCCCCCATCACCTCCCGGCTGTCGCCGCCGCCTGTGCCAGAAGCTCCCGGGCATGCTCGATAGCCACGTCGGAGTCCTCAACGCCGGCCATCATCCGCGCCAGCTCTCGCAGTCGTTCCTCCCCAGTCACCACGGCCACCCCGCTAGCGGTGATATGCCCGTCATCGGTCTTGCGCACAACGAGATGCCGGTCCGCATAGGCAGCGACCTGGGCCAGGTGGGTCACGACGATGACCTGCGCCGATGCGGCCAGCGCAGCCAGG
Organism: Actinomycetales bacterium; assembly: GCA_038236365.1. Taxonomy (GTDB): domain Bacteria; phylum Actinomycetota; class Actinomycetes; order Actinomycetales; family Dermatophilaceae; genus UBA4719. The sequence goes on from JBBRZV010000013.1 coordinate 54,049, forward strand.
CGGGCACCCACATCCAGGGCGGCCCTGCCTCCGACACCGGCGTCAACCTCGTCAAACACGAAGGTCGGGACGTCGCCGCAACCCGTGACCACCTCGAGCGCCAGCATGACCCGTGACAGCTCGCCGCCCGAGGCAGCCCTGGCAACGCTACGCGCGGGTTCTCCTGGATTCGCAGCCATGAGGATCTCGACATCATCGACGCCATGACGGCTGAACCGGAGCGGGTCTGCCTGGCCTGCAAGGGTCAGCCCATCAGGGTCGGGGCGGCTCGTGACACCGACCTTGACGACCGCCTTGCCCATGGCCAGGTAGGAGAGCTCAGTCGTGACGCGAGCACCGAGACTGGCGGCGGCCGCCTGCCTCGCCGAGCTCACCTCACCAGCGCAACCGGTCAGCTCTGCTCGCAAAGCACTGAGCCTCAGCTGTAGGCCGTCCACCCGGTCGTCCACCCCCTCGAGCTCGGTGAGCCTTGCTGCAGACTCCTTGGCCCACGCCAGCACGTCATCGGAAGTGTCGCCATACTTACGTTGCAGGCGTGACAGGTCGGCCCTCCGGCTCTGGACCCATGCCAGCCTGGCCGGGTCGACGTCAACGTCCGAGAGGTATTCGGCCAGGTCGGTCCCCAGGTCTGCGGTGAGGTAACCGAGCTCCTGCAGCCGGCGATCGAGGTCCGCCAGCGCCGGATCGTGAGCGGTCATTGGTGCCAGTGCTGCCCGGGCGCTGCCCAGCTGTCCCGCCACGTCGCCGCCGATCGAGCCCTCGCCTCCAGGAGCCGCGGCGTACGGGCTGCCCAGGTCGCCGGCGATGAGCGCATGAGCCTGACCCGCGCTGGCACGCAGGCCATCCGTGTGCGCCAGCCGCTCGTCCTCCGCTCTGAGATCAAGATCCTCGCCGGAGCGCGGGTCGATGGCCTCGATCTCCTCCAGTGCCGTCCGGAGAACATCCACCTCTCGTGCGCGGTCGCGAGCCAGGCCACGCAGATGACTCAGCTCGGCACCGACCTGGTGAAAGTCGTCATACAGGGAGGTGTAACGCCCGAGCGGCTCCGCAACGGACTCACCAGCAAAGCGGTCAAGCAGGACACGGTGCTGCTCCGGCTGTCGCAGCCGCCACTGGTCTGACTGACCATGCACAGCCACCAGCAGCTCCCCGATCTCTGCCAACACGCTGACCGGCGCGGTCCGTCCTCCGACATGAGCCCTCGATCGACCCTCTGCAGAAAGGGTTCTGGCAAGGATCAAGGTGTCGTCAGCGTCACCCCCAGCCTCGATGGCCCTCAGTGATGCTGGGTGATCGGGCCCAACCTCCACCACCCCCTCGATGCTGGCTTGTTTTGCGCCCGTGCGCACCAGACCCACATCGGCACGCGCTCCGAGCAGCAGCCCGAGCCCAGACACCACCATGGTCTTGCCGGCGCCGGTCTCGCCCGTGAGCACGTTCAGGCCGGTCGACAGCTCCAGCACCGCGTCGTCAATGACGCCCAGGTTCTGGATCCGGATCTCGCGAAGCATGCCGACAGCCTACGGACTGCGGGTGTCAAGCCCTTCCGACATGCCGGAACCGCCGTTGTTGCGCCTTGCGGCGCCACGCCACCCATGCACTGACAGGTCGAACTTGGCCACCAGCCGGTCCGCGAACGGGGAGGAGGTCAGACGTGCCAGACGCACGGGTATCGCGCTTCGGGACACCTCGACACGGGCCCCCGGGGGCACCTCGACCATGCGCGATCCATCGCACCACATGACACCCGAGCCCCAGGTGTCCGCCACCACCTCAATGGCCAGCTTGGCCAGCGGGCCGACCACAAGCGGGCGCGCGAAGAGTGCGTGGGCTGAGATGGGCACGACCAGCATCGCCTCGACGTCGGGCCAGACCACCGGGCCACCCCCCGAGAAGGCATAGGCGGTCGAACCAGTTGGAGTCGCGATCACCACCCCGTCGCAGCCCCAGGTTGACAACGGCCTTCCATCGATCTCGAGCGTGACCTCGAGCATGCGCTCGCGAGACTCCTTCTCGACGGCAACTTCGTTCAGTGCCCAGCTCCGGGCGAACACCTCGCCGCCCTGGGCAGCACTGACGTCCAGGGTCATCCGTTCCTCGACCACGTAGTCCCGGGCGACGATGCGATCCACCGTCGCGCCGAGATCCTCCCGCTCCGCCTCGGCCAGGAATCCCACATGTCCGAGGTTGACACCGAGCAAAGGGGCATCGGAGCCCCTCGACAGCTCGGCGCCACGCAGGATCGTGCCATCACCGCCGAGCACGCAGACAAGCTCGCAGCCCAGGGTCGGGTCCTTGGGATCGGCCGTGGCGATGTCGGGGCTGGCGCCCAGGCTCATCGACTCTGCGGTGTCGGGTAACACGGCGACCTGTAGCCCCGCCGCGTGCAGTCGCGCCGCGACATCATGCGCGAGATGCTGGGACTCAAGTCTGCGTGGATGAGCGACTAGCAGGATGCGGCGCGTCATCTGAGAGCCTCCGTCGACAGTGTGGCGGCCAGTTCGCTAACCTGTTCAGCTGTCAACACCTGGCCGGGGCGTGGAGTCAACCACAGTAGGTACTCGGCGTTTCCCGTCGCACCCCGGATCGGGCTGGAGCGAAGTGCTTTGGCGTTCAGGCCGACCGCCCTCGCTGCAGCCACCACCCCTTCGATCGCCATTGCCCGGTTGGTAGCGGCCCGGACGATCCCCCCCTTGCCGAGACGTTCGCGTCCGACCTCGAACTGCGGCTTGACCAGGAGCACCAGATCGCCGGTGTCCTCCACGAGGTCACGCAGAGTCGGAAGCACGAGCCGGAGGGAGATGAAGCTAAGGTCAGCGACGAGAAGCTGCGCGGGTCCTCCAAGCTCGTCAGCTCGAGCATCGCGGATGTTGATGCCCGAGCGCTCAACAACGCGAGGGTCGCTCGCTATCTCGTCGGCCAGCTGACCGTGACCGACGTCAAGGGCGACGACCTCTCGTGCTCCGGCGCGCAACAAGACCTGCGTGAATCCCCCGGTGCAGGCCCCGACGTCGAAGCATCGCTTGTCATGAGCGCTGAGCCCGTCGGGTCCGAACGACTCCAGTGCCGCTGCGAGCTTGTATGCCGCGCGGCTCACCCAGCCTTCGACCCCCGCCCTAAGCTCAAGACCTTGTGCTGCACTCACCGGCGTCGAGACCTTGGTGGCAGATGATCCGTCGAGCAGGACAGATCCCGCCTCGACAAGCTCTCTGGCCTGGCCTCGAGACCGGGCAAGGCCCCTGGTCACCAGCTCGACGTCGAGTCGGTGGGTGGACTGGCTCACTCCTTGCCGAGATCGACAAGACGGCCCTGCAAAACCCGCTGGACCCGCTCGCCCACCTCGATCTGGGTGTCCAAAGGTTCCTCGGTCACGGCCTCGAGTGCCGCTACCGCCTCGTCGACGGCGTTGTCGCCGGTTGGCCGACGCGGTCGTTCGTCCTGTGTTCCATCCATCATCGCGGAAGGACTCACACGCCAGCAGGCTTGTCGGGGGTGGTGGCCGCTGATCGTGGGGTCGCTGCGGCCATGGCCACCGGGTTGCCGCCGGCGCTGACCGCGGAAGGCGCCGTCGCAGCGGTCCTCTTCGCAGCAGTCCCCTTCGCCGGGGCCTTCTTGGTCGCAGCCTTCTTGGTCGCAGCCTTCTTGGTCGCAGCCTTCTTGGTCGCAGCCTTCTTGGTC
>JBBRZV010000014.1:0-57595 GCA_038236365.1 Actinomycetales bacterium
GACTGCACCACACCCCCGCAATGGGCCGACGCACACCACCTCATCCACTGGGTCGACGGCGGCACCACCAGCCTTCTGAACGGGGCACTGATCTGCCCCCGCCACCATACGATCGCCCACCAGAGGGGCTGGACCGCCACAGCCACCACCGCCGAAGTGACCTGGCACCTCTAACGACCCAGCCCCACAACCCGCCAACACCAGCGGGCGCACAGGCATGTCCGCGGGGTGCCCATGGGTGCATCGGGCGGGGCCGCGCTGGCGCTCGTGCTCGTCAGGCCTCTCCGGCTGCTTCTTCTGGTGTGGCTCGGCGGACCACGACGCGCGTCCAGGCGCCGAGATAGATGCGGTCATCCTCGGCCAGCTCTCGACGCTGGCCCGGCTGCAGGGCTTCTGTGGGCAGCGGCCCGCTCGCGGCTCCGACATAGGTGCCATTGGAGCTCTGCAGGTCCTCGACCCACCAGCGCTGACCGTCTGTGGTCAGCTGGGCCTGGCGGCGGCTTACGCCGACGTCCGAGGCGCATTCGATCTCGGGATTGATGTTGCGGCTCTTCGAACGGCGTCCGATCATCAGACTCTGGGTTCGCAGCGGCACCACCACGGGCAGCCCCGGGGACGGGCACGGGTCGTCGCTCTCCTGATCGGCGTACCAGTCCGGGTCGACCCAGACCTCTGCCACCCATTCGACGGCGACCGGTGGCGCAACTGAGTCCGGAGCGGATGGCAACAAGGAGTCCGGGACGGCAGCGCCGGTCGGAGACGCACCAAGATCGAGGGGGTTCGTCGATGTCTCGCTTCGGGGTATGGTCCCGGTCGTGAAGTCGTAGCCACAGGCTTCGCAGAACAACGCGTCTGCGAGGTTCGCCACGGCGCAGTTCGGGCAGGGCAGCGTGGCTGAGGTGGTCGCGCTACCGGCGTTTACGGCGGCCGAGTCGGGCTGGGATGCTTCCGGAGCCGCGCCGGAATCTACGGAGCTACCAGCAGCCGGGGTCAGTGACGGGTCCATCGGAGCACCGCAGGTGTCGCAGTAGTCCGAAGAGGTGGAGACGTGTCCGTTGGGACAGGTGTTGGTGCTCATCGCGGGGTGCTCACTGACTGATATTCATCGCTTGATGGTCATTTCTGGTCGCCCTCGTTCGGTCCGCCACGTTCCATCCTCGCGCACGCTGACGGCTTCTTCCCCGCGGCTCACGGCTTCTTCCACGCACGATCACTTCTTGACGCGTGTCGTCTTGGTCGATGAGGTGTCCAACGCCATCTCGTCCAGCTTGTTCACGCCCCGACGCAACCGCACGGTCCCGGCGTTGGGGTCGTCGATGTCGACGACCTTCTTCAGCTTGGCCGTCGCCTCCTCGTTGCCCGTCTCCGCCGCAAGCTGCACGGCTCGGCCAAGCTTGGCAGTGGCCGTTGCGTCGTCCCCCATAGCCTTCGCCGCCAAGCCCTCCTGGATGGCGTCCGCAAGCTCCGTCTGCCCGGTGTAGTGCGCCACTTCTGGGTTGATCCGCGTGGTGAGCGTGTCGTCGTTAGACCACATCGCCTTGACCAGTCCCTGTGCGACCACCGTGTCGCCGATGGCCAGCTGCACCCGTGCGGCGAGCTGCTCCTGGCCGATCCCCTTTGCTGCCAGGCGAATTGCCACATGATAGTCGCGTGACTCATCACCCCACGATCCGGTTGGGTACGCCCCGGTCAAGACGTTCACCTCCTGGCGGCGGGAGGTCAGGTCCTCGACGGTTGGGGCAACTTGCCGGACGAAGGACACCTGCGCGCCTTGCGGTGCCCACACCCGCAGCATCGCGGACGCGACACCACGGCCCATGGACTGACGCATCAGCGTCTCGAACACTGACGCCATCTGCGCGCCAGTCGGGATGATGTCGACGGAGCCCATCAGGGCCTGGGCGATCCGGCGGACCTCGGCCACCTGCCAGTCGGACCCGACGCCCCGGCAGTCGCACTGGAACTGGCCTCTGGCTGCTTCGATCGCGGCGGTCAGCTGCTCGGGCGTCTCATGCTGGTTCTCACCATCCGTCAGGAGGATGGCGTGCTTCTGGGCCAGAGAGGGGACGGTGCCGAAGACGCGCGCCGCCATGGTCAGCCAGGTCCCCATGGCCGTGCCGCCATCTGCGCGGAATCTCGACACCGCCCCCTTCGAGGCGGCCCTCGCGGCGCTGTCCATCCGCACCATGCCCAACTCGTTGAGGCCTGCGGGGAACGCCATCCGTGCTTCGTGAGTACCCGCGATGACCGCAAACCAGGTGCCGTCGATGATCTGGTCGATCGCGGCCGTCGCCGCCTGTTGGGCCGCGCGGATGTTGACCTCGCCCATCGACCCGGAGGTGTCGACGATGACGATCTCGCCGGCATCTCCCTCGCCGCCCTGACCTGCGGCGCCGGCGCCGGTGCAGGTCACCGTGACGATGGCATGCACATCGGTGCCACCGTCTGGCAGAAATTCGTTCTGGTAGACCTCAGCGGTGAAATCAGCCATCTCGTGGGGCTTCCTCTCGGGGTTGTAACGGCAGTGGGTTGGGGGATACGCGGGAACGGGGATGGGAACCGGGGCAAAGAGTGAGGAGGCTGCTGCGACTGCGGGTGGGGACCGCGGCTGCTCCCAAGAGGTCAGCTCGGATGCATACGGGCCAGGGCGACCGTGATGTTGTCCTGACCGCCTTGGCCGATGGCCCAGTCGACGAGTGCACCGGCAAGCGCCATCGGCTCGGCGAACTCGGGTGAGGCCCCGGTCGTCCGCTCCACCAGTGCGGCCATTTCATCCGCCGGAGAACAGTAGTTCCAGAGCCCGTCGGAACACACCAACAGCCAGCCCGGCTCGTTGATCGTCATCGATGCAGTGGTCGGTGTGTGGTCCGGTGCATCATCCCCGAGCCATCGCGTGATGGCATGGGACTGAGGACCCGTCTCGGCCTCCAGCCGTGGGACGCCCGACGCAATCTGCTCCTGGGCAAACGAGTCGTCGACGGTCAGCGTCGTGGCGGAGCCGGAATCCGGGAGCCAGTACGCACGGCTATCGCCGACTGACCCCACTACAACGAGGTTTTGCTCCACCACTGCCGCGACGAAGGTGCATGAGGCTGGGTTGCCGACTGTGGCATTGCCTGGTGTGGGGCCGTTTGTGGTTGAGCCAGCTGCTGTTGGAGTACCTGTATTCGGACTACCCACTGCCGCAACGCTCTTGGCCCTTCTCGACACCTCGAGCACTGCGTCGCTGGCAGCATTGGTCGCCGTCTCAAGACGCGCGATCACTGCGGCAACAAGCGACGTCTCGGTTCCCATACCGCGTGAGCGTGAGGAGGCAAGGACGGCCCGTGCCGCTCGCGCCGCCGCCAGGCTGGCAACGTCGGAGTCGATGGAGTTCGACACCCCGTCGCAGACGACGAGCACCGCTCGGGATCCGGGCTCAGCGTCGGCCTCGAGTGCCATGGCATCCTCGTTGCGCGTATGCCGTATGCCGCGGTCGCTGACCGCGGCGACCCACGTTGCGGGGTGCTCACTGAAGTGGTCGCGAAGTCGCGGCGCGCGCGCTCCGCAGGTGTCGCAGTACCCGTCGCTGGAGACCTTACCGCCGCAGGACTTGCAGATGGGCGCGGTTCCGCCCAGGTCAACCGGCAGAGCCGGCTCCTCGGCGATCGCCTCGGTCGGCTGCGGCTCGACTGCCACGACGGTGGGCGTGAGCCCAGCACCGCAGGCCTCGCAGAACAGCTCGCTGTCCCCGACGGGAGCGTGGCAGGTCGGACATGCCGTCATCGTCTCGCCCATGTCACTGCCTCGCCGACGTTGCACTCACGGACAGTGCACTCACGGACGGTGCACTCACGGAGGGTGCACTCACGGACGTTGCGATCGGCGATGTCAGCGATGGCTCCGGCACGGTCGTGGCCCATTTCACTGCCTCGTCCATGGGCGCACCGAGTTGGCCCGATCGACAAGTCCAACCCTGTCGTCGCTGGTTTTCGCATAGCCGGCCAGCTCGCGGTATGCCGCCTCGAGGCCTTTCCGCAGCGACGGTTCCGCCGCAGGTAGCCCGGCGATCAGGATGTCCGGTCGCGCGCCCTTGGTCTGCACCTCGTCCAGTGCTGCATCGAGCACGCTGACCGAGAGTGTTGCCCGGTCCGAGGGTTCGATGGTCAAGGCGTCGATGCTGCTCATGGCCTCGGACAGTGCCGGCAACCCGCGCCCCGAGGAGGCCAGCTGCCCCGCGCGCTGGCGTCGTGCCTGGGTGAAAGCACGGCTTGTCGCTGGGACGAGGTCGAGCGCCGCGACCGCGCCGTCCAGGTCCCCCCGGCCCGTGCGAATGCGGGCCAGACCGAAAGCTGATGGGGCGATGTAGTTGGCGTCGGTGCGGGCACAGGTGGTGTAGAGCGACTCGGCTACATCGAGCTCGCCACTGGTCTCGCAGGCCAGGGCCAGGGCCAGCTTGGCGGCGAGCTCACCGGGCACCTGGCCGTAGACGGCGTTGAACGCGGACTGTGCGGTAGTAGCGTCACTGCGGGCCAGTGCGGCGAGTCCAGACATCCAGACCGCTCGCCACTCCCACGGGTCGGCCGTGAGCATCTCGGTGACAACGGTGTCGACAACATCGAGCCGGCCCCCATTCAGCGCCGCCCGCGCGGCCGCAAGGAGCACCTCCGGCGAGGGCTCCGGCGCGGCCATGAGCGCATCGAGCCTCGCTGCAGGGTCATCGATGCTGACCGTGTGCAGCCAGGCGGCCATCGGGTCGCTCTCGTCGACCTGCAGCGCCGGGAGCTGATGCCAGCTCAGGGTCTCGTCCGAGACGGCGGGGACCGCGAAAAGCAGGGACGACGTCGAGTGGATCGCTGCCCCGGCGCCAGGCCGGTCCGACACGACCTCGCGAAGGACGCCGAGAAGCTGGACCCTGAGCTCGTCGGCCGAGGCGAAACGATCGGCGGGATCGGGCGCACAGGCCTTGGCGAGCAGGCGGTAGAGCGAGTCGTGTGCCTGGAACAGCGGTGTCTCGCTGACCGGCGGAAGCGAGGCGATATAGGTCGACTGATAGCCGCGGAACTCCATAGCCAGTACCAGGAGTGTGCGACCGATCGTAAAGATGTCAGAAGCAACAGAGGTGCCGACCCCGGGGACCTCCGGCGCCTGGTAGCCGACGGTGCCGTAGATCGCCGAGTCGAGGTCATCGAGTCTGCGCACGCCGCCTAGGTCGATCAGCTTGACGGCGTCGCCCACCTGGATGATGTTGTCGGGCTTGAAGTCGCAGAAGACCAAACCGAGATCGTGGAGGTACTGGAAGGCCGGCAGGATCTCGACGATGAAGGCGATGGCCTGGTCGACCGGCAGGGCGTCATACCTGCCTCCTGCTGCCTCCATCCGCGACTTCAGCAGCGACTTCAGTGAGGTGCCGCCGACATACTCCATGACGATGTAGCCAGCACCCTCATGGGTGACGAAGTTGTAGATCTCGACGATGAGCGGGTGCTCGACCTGGGCCAGGAACTGCCGCTCCGCGATGGCCGCAGCCAGGGCGTCGGCATCACCGGAGTTGAGCAGGCCCTTGAGCACCACCCAGCGGTTCGAGACGTTGCGGTCGCGGGCGGCATACACCCAGCCCAGCCCCCCGTGAGCCAGAGCCCCCGCTACCTCGTACTGGCCGCCGACCAGGTCGCCAGCCTTGAGCTTGGGAGTGAAGGAGAAGGGGTTGCGGCACTTGGGGCAGAAGCCCTCGGTCCGACCGGGTGCTCCGTCGCGAGACCGACCCACCGGCGACCCGCACGACGGGCAGTTCCGCTTCTCTTCGGGGACGATCGGGTTGGCCATGATCGCCGCGGCCGCGTCCACCGCAGGGATTGGCGGGATGGTCGTGAGGCCGGCACCGAGCCGGGCGCCACGCAGTCGCTGCGAGGAGGTCCCGACCCGCCGGGTCACGGTGGAGCCTGAGAGGGCGCGCGCGGATCCCAGAGCAGTCGATGCAAGCCGGTTGGATGCACGTGAGACCGTCGACATGCTGCTACCAACCCCCGCCGGCTGGGTTGCGACTGACCTGTCTGCGGCCAACGGCGCTGTGCTGCTGGGGGCTGTGCTGCTGGGGGCTGTGCTGCCCGGGGCGGTGCTGCCCGGGGCGGTGGCGGCACCGCCGGGAGTGCCACACACGTCGCAGTAGCCGTCCAGGATCGTGCCGGTGCACCCGGGTTGGGCGCAGGCGATGGCAGTCATGTCGTCCTTTCGGGCGTCGAGCGCGAGGCGAGGTAGGCCTGATGGGCTGCCACGAGCGCGCGGGCGCGGGCCATATCGGTGGGCTCGGTGCGCAATACCTTCTGGGCCCGGCGGAAGAGCTCATCGAGATCGTCATCGGCGTCGCCGCCGCCTTTGCCGATGGCTGTGTTGTAGGCGGCTGCCCGGGTCGCCTTGACGGCGTAGGCCTCGAGTCGGCCGCTCAGCTCGTCGCGTTCGTCTAGTGCCGTGGCGTATGCCGCGTGCGCGAGGTTCATTGCGCGGCTGACCGTCGCGAGGCGCGCCAGGTAGGTGCCCACCTCGGCAGGTGTCTGCGGCACCTGACCAAGCGCCGCGACGTCGGGAACGGCGAGTCTGGGCGCAGGGTTGACGGCGGCAACGCACCGGGCTGCGAGGTCCCTGATCGCTGCCCCTCGGGCTTCGAGCTCGGCCCGGAGCTGCTCGGCACGCTTGGCGTCTCTTACCGTCTCGGTTCGCGTGGCCGAGCCCACGATGAGGTCGCGCTCCATGCGGGCCGCTTCGGCCTCGAGCGGTCCGACCAGGCCGCCCACATCAGCTCCTCGTTTGGCCTTCTCCACCATCTCGACAAGACGCGCGTCGAGCTTGGTCAGCTTGTGGGAGAGAGGATCTCGGGCCTCCCGCGGCTCCGCGGCAATGAGGTCGCGCACCCGTTCCAGCTGGGCCCGGAGCGCTCGCAGGCGACCGGTCACATCGGCGTCACCGGGGTCCAGGGACAGGCGAGTCCGCAGAGAGCCCGCAAGCGCATCCGACAGCCGCATCGCCTCAGGGAGGGAAACGGCCAGTGCGCCGCTTGAGCTCGGCACGTCCGGCCGCTGGGCAAGGCGGGGGTCCAGGGTTGCGTCCAGACGACCCCAGATCAAGGTGGAGAGGCGCTCCCGCTCGGCCGACCCGACCCGACCCGAGTCCCAGGTCGCCACGAGCAGATCGTGGCGATCGGCCACCGCCTTCCACAGTGCCATCGACAACAGGACATCGCCGGACATCGAGTCCGAGTCAGGTGCGGCCAGAGCCGCCTGGTCGAGCAGGTCCAGCTCGGCACGTCGCTGGTCACGCCAGATGCCGAGGGCCTCGAGGTAATGCAGCGCATCCTCGGGTGAGATCGCGGTGCCGATCCTGCCCGGTGGCTCGGGTGTGATGGCTGTCTCTGTGTGGGTGATCACGGCTGCCGTCCGTAGACCGCGGCCGGTGGCGCGGGCGCCGGACCCAGAGCGCCCTTGAGCCAGGTGTCGTATGCCGCGGCCCACTGACCGTCGGTGCGCATCTGCTGAAGCACGCCGTTGACGAACTTGACGAAGTCTGTGTTCTTCTTCGCGATACCCAGACCGTAGGGCTCCTGGGTGAAGGCGGGGGCCTTGACGACGACGGCGTAGGGATCCTGCGCGGCCAGCCCGGCCAGGACGGTGTCGTCGCCGGTGATCGCGTCGACCTTGCCCTGCTGGAACAGCACGAGGCAGCCGGTATGGGTGTCGGAGCCCACCGGGACCAGCCCTGGGAACGTCTTGAGCTTCGCCATGCTGGTGGACCCGACCGGGGCGCAGACCTTCTTGCCCTTCAGGTCCTCTATCCCTTTGGCAGTGGAGCCCTTGGCGACCAGGACCTTCTGGCCGGCGAGGTAGTACTCGGTGGAGAAGTTGATCAGCTGCCACCTGTCGCAGTTCATGGTGTAGGCGCGGGCCACGATGTCGACACTGCCGTCCTTCAGCACTGCAGGACGCTGTGCGGCGGTGATGACCCTGAACTCGATCTTGTTGGGATCTCCGAAGATCGCCTTCGAGACGGCCTTGAGCATCTCGATGTCGAAGCCCTCGATCCGGCCGCTGAGCGGGTTCCGTGCACCGAGCAACAACGTGTCTGAGGAGACCCCGGCGATCAGTCGGCCGCGCTTCTGGATGGTGGCCATATAGCTGCCGGCTGGCATGGCACCCGGCGCAGGGTTCGCCCCTGTGGGTGCGAAGGACGCCAGCGGGTTGCAGGCGGCCGGAGGCGCAACCGAGGTAGCACTCGGTGCCGGCGTGGTGGAGGAAGGCGGAGCCGGCGTGGGGATCTGGGTGGTCGCATAGACCCCGCCGTTCGAGCAGCCAGCCGTCACGAGGATGGCCAAGGCGGCAAACGCCGACCCGAGCACTCCCCGGCTTGTCAGGCTCATCGGTACTCCTCCAACCGGAGCGAGACGCCCCACCATGCTGACACGGCTGCGGCGATTCCCACCAGCAGACCGAGCCAGGCGGCGAACGGCAGCCAGGTGCGTGGTCCCTCCAGGCTGGCCGAGGCCGCGCTGCTGCTCGAGGTCAGGGCGGCGCCGGAGCTCGAGTCGAAGGCATCGAAGGTGGTGTTGGCAGTTTTGGCCCCACTCCCGGTCGCCTGACCGACCGCGGCCTCCCACTGTCCTCCGTCATCAGCCGCACGGATCTGTTTATGCGTGTCGACGTAGGTCGTCCAAAGCGCACCCATCTGCGTGGCGTCACTGCTCAGCTTGGCTGCGGCTGCGCTTTGGTCAGCCACAACTGTCGACGAGCTCTTCCAGGCCTTCTCGAACGCCGAGCCGGAACCCCGGGCAATAAGCGTCAGGCTCTCGTTCGACTTGGCGTCGAACGCGGCGATGCGTGCCTTCGCCGTGGCCAGCGTCGCGGCATACGAGCCAGTGCGCACCTGGCTCACCCGTGAACCGACGGCTGAGAGGGCGATGGCCCCGATCACCAGGGTCACCAGGATGGCTGCGGTCGCCGCGGCAAGTGGCGGGTTGATGTAGCGGTGGGTGCGCAAGGAGAGCCAGATCATTCCGCCGATCAGAACAAGCAGGGCCAGCACCCCGGCCGCAATGAGAGCGCCCGACTCGCTTCTTGCGTTGTCGAACTCGGCGCCGACTCGGGCTTGGTTGGCGTTGACCAGGGCATCCAGGATGGGCAGCGTCTCGCTGCGAAGTCCGGAGCTGGCGAGGCGGAGGTACTGCGCGCCCAAAGGCAGCGCCTGGCGGTTTGTCGCCCGCGCCTGCTCGACCAGGCTGGCGTAGCTGAGCACCGAGCTGTTGAGGGCTCCGAGCGCGGGTCCGTCCGCTGACTGGGCCCGGGCGGCCTCGGCGATCAGCTGCGAGGCCTGTGCCATCGACCTGGTGTAATCGGCTCTTTGGGCGGGTGGCTCGAGGCCGCCCACAAGGAACGCGTTGGTCGCGTCGGCGTCCGCGCGGACCAGGTTCGTGTGGATCGCCTGGATCCGGACCAGCTGAGCCGTGTTCGCCTCACCACGGCTGAGCGCATCGTTCGTGGAGCCGAACGTCGAGAAGGCAGAGACACCGAACAAAAGGGATACGACGATGCCCAGCGCGGCCAGGATCCTCAGCCGCCCCGGCGTCCCGGACATGGCGCGCCGGACGAAGGTAGTGGCGTCGCCGAGCCGACCTGCGACGGTGGGTAGGCCGGCGGGCTGGGCGACGTTTGTTGGTCGCCCCGCTCCGCTGGTCGGGGGGGCTTGGGATGGCTGGCCGGCGCTGGTGGTCTGAGCTCCGCCGATGCCGTGACCGGTAGCGGTGCTCGCGCTTCTGCGCATTGGGTTGGTTGGCTGGCTCACGCCGGGTCTCCCTGCTTGGCCTCGTCCTGCTGGTCCTCGTCTTGCTTGGCCTCGTCCTGCTGGTCCTCGTCGAGGTCCTGCGGCAGCAGCTGACGAAGCTGCTCGGTGCTGGGTGCCTCGACATCGCGCAGACGCCACGCGTGGGCGCCGATGGCTGCCTCGAGGGTGTTGCGTGAGAATCGGCCGTTGCCGAAGGTGGTTCCGCGGGGCGTGGTGGCCAACAGCCCACGGAAGTGGGCGAGTGTCTCAGCCGTGAGCTCGTAGTCGGAGTCGCGGGCCAGCAACGTCAGGATCTCGACAAGCTCGTCGTCGCTGTAGTCGTCGAACTCGATGGTGGTCCGAAACCGGCTGGCCAGACCGGGATTGGCTGCGATGAACTCCTCCATCGGCGCCGGGTAGCCGGCTACGATGACCACGAGATCGTTGCGTCGGTCCTCCATCTCCTTGACCAGGGTGTCCACTGCCTCGGTGCCGTACTGGTCGCCGGTCAGGCTGTAGGCCTCGTCGATGAACAGCACTCCCCCGACCGCCGTGCCGACGACCTCGGAGGTCTTGACCGCGGTCTGGCCCAGGTAGCCAGCTACCAGCTCGGAGCGGTCGACTTCGACCAGCTGACCCTTCGACAACAGCTCGAGCGCTGCGTAGATGCCGCTGATCAGCCGCGCCACCGTCGTCTTGCCGGTGCCCGGGTTGCCGGTGAACACCAGGTGCCGGGTGATCGTGGGACTCTTCATTCCGGCGTCGGATCGAAGCCTCTCAACCCTGAGGATCGCGACCTGACGGTGGATCTCACGCTTGACCCGCTCAAGCCCGATCAGCGTGTCGAGCTCGGCGAGCAGCTCGTCGAGGCTCTTCTGCTTCACCGGCTCTGGCAGAGCAGGCTCGGTGGCTGACTGTGGCGGGGCTGCCTCCGTCGTGGATCCTGGAGAAGTCGGCTTGGCCGCGGACGTTGGAGGGACAGACTCGGTCGTGGACCCTGGACCAGCCGGCTCACCTGATGTCAGCGAAGCAAGCAGCGTGGAGGTCTGGGGGAGCTCCGACAGGGTCGTTCGCGCACCGGCCGCGGTCAGCTGTGCTGCCGCGGCGACCGAAGCATTCCCGATCACGCGCATGGTGGGTTCGCCGAGACCGCACGCCGCTGAGACGACCTCAGCCAGTGCCGCGGCATAGGCCACGCTCCGCGAAGATCCCTGCGCCACAAGGCTGTTCAGTGCCGTGGTCGGTGCTGCCCTCCATCTTCGGCCCCGCGACGCGGCGTCGAAGAAGTCCCGGGTGGTTCCACCGCCAACGGCTGTCGCCCAGCTCGCGGCAGCCCCTGGTGCCGACTCGGCCACCGCGGCGGCCAGCGCGGAACCCTCGTAACGTGCGGTCTCGGCCGACACGCCGGCGGACTCGGCCACGCCGACCAAGGCCTCAAGCGCCTGGTCCAGGGTGAGTGTCCGTGTCGTGGTCACGGCGCCCCTATCCCGGTCGGTGGCTCCAGGCGGCCAGTCTCATCGGGTGCAGTCCCCACGTCAGGCGTCGTCGTCACGTCGGGCGCGATGGTCACATCGGGAGCCAGCGACAGCGCACCGCCAGTGGAGGCGGTGCCGAACTTCTCGGCGAGGAAGCGGCCATGGGCGACGAGCGCGGCGGCGTCGGCCCGGCATACGGCGTCGAAGACCTTGTCCATCGTTGCGGCGAGCAGGTCCAGCTGGTCGATCAGGATCAACAGTGAGGTCTTGCCGCGGTCGACGGGGCGGCTGTCCGCCCACTGACGTGGAAGGCGAAGGTAGCCACCGATGGCCTCGGGCAAATAGTCGGTAGCCGTGGCCATGACGTTGTAAGCCTGCTGGCTGCCCGCACCCAGGTTCGACAGGCGCGGGATGGTGTTGCGCACGGTCCGCGAGACCCTGGTGACCCGTGAGGCAACCGGGGCGGGGACCGCGCTACGGGCCACCATCGCCTCGACACCGTCCAGCGCCGCAAGAAGGTCGTCACTGGTCGGAACGCGTGGCAGCTCGGGGTGTTCGGGTTCGCTGCGGCGACCCGTCAGCCGTGCGAAGAGCTCACTCAGTGCCATGTGTCGATCTTCACCCAGAATCGGAGTCAGCGACCCGTGCCGCCGACGCCGGGTGCGCCGCCGAGGTCCAACGAGCCGTGCGTCACTGCCGGGTTCTGGTTCTCGACCCGGTCCAGGTACTCGCGGGACTTGCCGACCTCGGTCTCCAGCGTGCCGATCGTGGCGGCCATGTTGTCAAGCGCCTGGAGCTTGAAGGAGTCGATCGTGTCCATGGTGGCGTAGATGTTCTGGAAGGCGGCCTGAAGCTGGGGCAGCCCGATCGTGGCAGAGGCGGCCTGCTGCTGGATGGCTGCCGAGTTGTCCCGCAGCATTTCTGACGTACGCTCGATCAGGCTCGAAGTCGTGGTGTTCAACGCTGTGATCTGGGTGAGCACCAGCTTCTGGTTGCCGAGCGCCTGAGCCACCATCACCGCTGTGCGCAGCGCGGAGATTGTCGTGGTGGAGGCCCGGTCGACACCCTTGATCAGCTCGATGTTGTTCTTGATGACGATGTCGATGGCCAGGTAGTTCTGGATCGACACGGCCAGCTGGGTCAGCAGGTCCTGGTGCTTCTGGCGGACGTAGAACAGCACGTCGTCCCTCAGGGCCTTGGCCTTCTCGGGGTCGGTGACCTCGAGGTCGGCAATCCCGGCCGCCAGTCGGGAGTCCAGCCGCTCGGCGACGTAGACGTACTGGTTGAGCCGTCCCATGGCCTCCCACAGCTGCTGCTTCTCGAGGTTGAGCGCGGCGTTGTCCTTGCCTAGCTCGTCCTGTCCGTCTCGCAGGGCGTGCAGGATGGCGTCGAGGTGGCTCTCGGCGCTCTGGTACTTGTGGAAGTAGTCGTTCAGTCTGTCGCCGAAGGGGATCAGTCCCAGGAACTTCTTCGAGCCGCTGGCCCCTTTGGGATCGAGGTCCTCCACCGTGTGGCGCAGCTCGAGCAACGTCGAGCCGACCTTGGAGCCTTCCGCGAGCCCGCCTTCCTGCAGCGCCTTGACCGGCGACTTGAGCAGCCGGTTGGAGCTCTCTGCGGCTCGGCGGATGTCCTCGTCACCCATGGTGCGCACGTCAGCGGCCTTGGCCGTGAACTCTGGCGAACGCGGCGCGGCAGCCATCAACGACCCGAGGTAGCCCTCGACCTTGGCATCCAGACCTGGCAGGGCCGCGGCATCCACGGCCGGAGCCAGCTTGGGGGCAGCAGTCGCCGAGATGGCCCGCGCCGGTTCCGGCGCGACGAGGGTCAGGACGGACTGGGCTGGGGCGGGCGGCTGGAGTGGCTGGGTGGATGGCTGACTCGATGTGCCCGGCTCTGTCATTAGTGTCCTTGTCTGTGCAAACGGTCGATCCGATCGTCCATGCAGTGAAGCACCGGCTCAGGCAGCGACGCCTGTACCCCTGTTGACGTTTGGCCAATCTACGCGGTTCCATCCGGCCACGACGGTGGATTTGCATGTCACCATGTGGACCTATGCGGATGTTTGTGGCTTTACCCCTCCCCAAGGCGGTCAAGGATGACCTGGCCGAGTTCCTCGAACCCCGCCAGGAGGCCGGACCCGAACTGCGCTGGACACTGCCCGCGCAGTGGCACGTCTCCCTCGCCTTCCTCGCGGATGTGGCTGACCGGAATACGGATGAGCTCCTGGAACGCCTGGAACGTGCCACGTCGCGACGGAAGCCGTTCGTCATGCGAATGGCCGGCGCGGGTGCCTTTCCGCACGCCGGCAGCGCGAAGGTTCTGTGGATGGGCGCGGAGCATGATGGCGAAGAGCTCATGAGGCTGGCTGGGGGGGCCAGGGCAGCGGCGGCGAAGTCCGGGATCGTGGTGGGCGGAGGACGGTTTCACCCGCACCTCACCCTCGCCCGGGTGAGGCCGCCCTCGGATGTCAGCCGCTGGCTGCGTGTGATCGACACGTATTCCGGTCCCACCTGGCCCGTGGATGAGGTGGCTCTGATCGCCTCCTACCTCGGGCAGGGCCCTGATGGCAGGCCCCATCACGTCGTTCAGCAGACCTTCAAGCTCGGCGCGCCTAGCATGGGTTGAACCATGTCCGGATCGAGCGCACCGCCTCAGAGCGACGGCTTGCCTCCGGTCAAGGGCCCCAGACCTGTGCGTTGGCGACTCTGGTTCGTCCGGGGACTCGAGCTGGTCGCCCTGGTCCTCGCGGTCTATCTCGGCGGGGTGGGCGCGACCAGCCTGTTTCCCACAATCGTGCAGACCAAGCACTACAGCGCCGAGGTACGCCTGTCGGCCGTCCCGAGGCTCACCTCCACCATTCACAGCCCGACGACCTTCGGCGATCTCGACCTGCAGTTCGCCAGCGTCTTCCCGGCACCCGGAGTCGACGCGACCATCCAGATCCGCGAGTCGATCACCGACCTGTTCGACTCGCGGAATCTTTCGATCGCAAGCCTGCAGCCCTCACCCGAGGAGGTCAGCAAGGCGCTCGGGTCGGGACTCACCGAGCTGGGGCTGAAGTTTACCGGGGGCGTCCTGGTCGTAGGACTGGGCGCGATCGCACTGATCGCCTACGCCCGCAGACGTCGCCCCACACTTCGGCAGTTCGTATCCAGTGGAGTCGCAGGTGTGCTGGCGATCGGCATCACCGGCGTCGGGGTCTGGTCTACCTACCAGCCGGACCGCCTCACCCGCTTCAGGACCACCGGACTGCTGGGCACGGTGCGCAGCAACGCGGGGCTGCTGGCTGATGTGGAGGCCCGCGCAGCCCAGGTCACGCCATATGTCAAGAACCTGCTCGCCCTCTCACAGGCGTTGCAGGAGAAGTTCGTCCCCCAGGGCGTCACCAGGCCGACCGCAGCACGGTTCCTCCTGGTCTCGGACATCCACGGCGCCAACCAGTACCCGGTGATGAAGAAGATCATCGATGACGAGCAGATCACCGCCGTCATCGACTCGGGCGACCTGCTGAACTTCGGCAGTGTCACGGAGGCGGAGCTGGGCGGGATCTTCACCTCCATCGAGAACCTCGGTGTCCCCTACATCTTCGTGCGCGGCAACCACGACGCCAGCAGTCTCACGGACCAGGCCTTGCTGGAGCGACTGGGCAGGATCAAGAACGTCGTGCTGCTTGAGCCGTCGCCCAAGATATACACAGAGGTGAGCGTCAACGGCGTTCTCGTTGCTGGTTTCAACGACCCACGCTTCTTCGGCGACAGCAACACGAACAACAACCAGAAGCAGGAGCCTGCGGCGGAGGCGTTCAATCTGGCGTATGCCGACCGGCCCCGTCCGGACATCGTCGTCTCGCACGAGCCAGCCGCCGTCAAGCTGGTCAAGTCTGCGACGCTGCTCATCAACGGGCACATGCACAGTGACGAGCTCGACGGCAACCGGATCGGGGTCGGCACCTTCACCGGCGGCGGCACGGTGAGTCACTTCCTGGTGGACAAGCAAGCACCAGCGGTGAGCTCGGGCGACCAGCTCGGGGAGCTGGAGGGTCAGCCCTATGCCTTCGACGTCGCGCAGTTCAGCCAGACGTGTGACCTGGCCTCGTTGACCCGCTACACCTTTCGTAACCTGATTGATGGCCGGCCCGCTTATGACGACGTCAGCGTGATCAACGGCAAGACCATCGCCACCCGCGAAACCGGTGCACGCAGCTGCGCGACAGACCTTGGAGTGAGCCAGACGACCGTTACGCTCGGTGGATGAGCAGCGCAGCGACCGGGCGGCATACGCCCGAGGCCTCGATGTGGGCTGATCTGGGGGTGCCGGTCCACTACGTCGACCACGGCGGGCCGGCCGACGGGCAGCTGCTCGTGATGGTTCACGGGTTGGGCGGGTCGCTGGTCAACTGGGCCGCGCTGGCCCCCCTCCTTACTGAGACATGCCACGTCGTTGCGGTGGACCTCATCGGCTTCGGTCTCACCCAAGCAGGCAGTCATTCGACCTCTGTCACCTCCAATCAGCAGATGCTGCAACGGTTCCTGGGTGATGTGGTTGTTGGTCCGGCGATTCTGGTCGGCAACTCGATGGGCGCCATGATTGCGATCCTGCAGGCGGTGCGACACCCCGGGACGGTGAACGGGCTGGTCCTGGTGGACCCCCCGATGCCGGGTCTATGGGATGCCCGCCCAGACCCGCTCGTGGCTTTCGGCTTCGGTCTGTATGCCGTGCCTCCGCTCGGCCGCGCCATGCTCAAGGCTCGCCGCCGGGTGCGTTCGCCCGAGCAGCTTGCGATGGACGTGCTGCGCCTGTGCTGCGTGAACCCGAAGCGGGTGCCGCCGGCGGTCCTCGAGCAGCACATGGAGGTGGCGAGGGCCCGTCGCGGATACCCCGACATCGACGTGCAGTTCCTGGCAGCAGCCCGTTCGCTGATGGGTGTGCTGGCCCGGCGCAAGTCCTATCTGAAAGCCATGGCGGCGCTCAAGGTGCCGGTTCTGCTGGTGCACGGCGAGAAGGACCGCCTGGTGCCGATCGGCGCATCGCGGGCTGCCGCGGCGGCCCACCCGTCATGGCGGTTCAGGGTGGCCCCGGATGCCGGTCATGTTCCGCAGCTCGAGGTGCCGGAATGGACCGCCGGGCAGATCCTCGACTGGCTCGCGAGCGATGTTCAAGTGGACGCCGAAGACACAGAATCGACCGAAGACACAGAATCGACCGAAGACACAGAATCGACCGAAGACACAGACGCGACCGATGCGGTCGCGCCGACGGGGGAGTGACCCGTGGAACAGCTCACCGGGCTGGATGGCGCGTTTCTGGCGATGGAGACCCGGACCGTTTTTGGACACGTGGGCAGCGTCTGCATTGTCGATGCCGGGGCCGCCGGAGGCGTCGCGGCAGGGCTGACCCTGGAACACCTCACTCGCGTCATCGGATCCCGTCTGTCGTTGGTCCCGCTGTTCCGCCGCCGCCTGGTCACCGTGCCGTGGGGGCTGGATCACCCGTACTGGATTGAGGACCCTGACTTCGACATCGCCTTCCACGTCCGGGAGCTCGCGCTTCCCGCGCCCGGCAATGACAGGCAGCTGGGCGAACAGGTAGCCCGGCTGCATGCGCGCCCCCTGGGTCGCGGCCGTCCGTTGTGGGAGCTCTACCTCATCACCGGGCTCAGCGGTGGCCGCGCAGCGATCTACTCAAAGATCCATCATGCTGCGATCGATGGCGTCTCGGGAGGCGACATACTGACGGCTCTGCTGGACATGTCCCCGCAGGGTCGCGAGCTGCCGCCCGTCGAGGCATTCGAGGGTGAGCGGCCGCCCGATCCCACGTGGTTGCTGGCGCGCAGCGCGGTTGCGCTTGCGCGTCAGCCGTTGCAGGCGGTTCGCGTAGCAACGGACATTGCGCGCTCAATTCCGATGATTGCCAACGCTATTGGCCCCCCGCTCGCGCAACGTCTGGCGGGCAAGGACAGCACGGACCTGTTGTCGCAGACAGGGCTGCGTGCCCCCGTTACGCTGTTCAACGCACCGCTGTCTCCGCACCGGATGTGGGCCCTAGCCGACCTCCCTCTCGCAGAGGTGAAGCGGCTGCGCGGGGGCCATAACAGAGCCGGCCTGACCGTCAACGATGTCGTGATGACGTTGTGTGCAGGGGCACTGCGTCGTTGGCTGGAGCTCCACGATGCGTTGCCGACGGCACCGCTCGTGGCGGCAGTTCCGGTCTCGGTTCGCACCCTTGACCAGAGGGGCACTTACGGCAACAGGGTGTCGATGATGCTGGCCGCCCTGCCGACCAACCTGCCCGACCCGCAGGATCGGCTGGATGCCATGCACGAGGCCATGCGGGCAGCCAAGGATCAACACGGTGCCATTCCGGCCAGCCTGCTCGCCGACGTCAGCCAGTTCGCCCTGCCGGCACTGGCCAACCGGGCCTGGCGACTTTCTGCACGACTCAGGCTTCTGGAACGCGTCAACCCCTTCAACCTCATCATCTCCAACGTCCCTGGCCCAAGGGTCCCGCTCTATCTCGCCGGCGCGGAGCTGTTGGCGTATTACCCGGTGTCCGCCCTGGTTGATGGACAAGGGCTCAACATCACCGTGATGAGCTACCGCGACAACCTGCACTTTGGGCTGATCGCCTGCCGTGACCTGGTTCCGGACCTCGCCGTGATGGCCGGTTACCTGCGCGACGAGCTCGACGCCCTTACATCAGCAGCCACTTCTTCCGACTGATCCCGCTTTCCGGGCGCGGCTTGGGTAGATTGTCCCCACGCCGATCCTTACCGCGGCGCGACCACCTGGTCCCCGAACCAAAGGCTGACTTGCATGAGCCCGCTCCACGAACATGCGACCGACACGGTGAGCTGGGGTCTCCAGGTCGCGGCCGCGTGGGCGCTGCGTTTCCTCCTCGTGGTGGCGGCCCTGGTCGTGCTGTTGAATCTGCTCAACTCGATCAGCCTGGTCACCATCACCGTGATCGTCGCGATCATGATCAGTGCACTTCTCCAGCCGGCTGTCGGGGTGTTGACGCGCTACAGGGTGCCCAGGGTCCCGGCGGCGATCTTCGTGTTCTTGCTCGGCACCACGGCAATGGTCGCCGCCGCGTGGTTCGTCGTGCTACAGATCTCAGCGAACGCCACCGCGCTGGGTGGCCAGCTTCAGGACGCCGTGGAAACCATCCACAAATGGCTGGTCACAGGTCCGCCGCGTGTGTCCGAGTCCCAGGTGACCCAGACGATCGACAGCCTGACGAAGGCACTTGCCGACAACCGCGCAAGCCTGGCCCAAGGTGCGTTCAACACGGCCAATAGTGCGCTCGCCGTCGTGGGTGGGACGGTCTTCTGTCTGTTCGCGACGCTCTTCCTGATGACCGACGACGGTGGCATCTTTCGGTGGGTCGTTCGGCTCTTCCCGGGGGAGGCCAGGGCCAAGGTGGCTCACGCTGGCGACGTGGCCTGGCGGACGTTGATCGCCTACATGCGCAGCACGGTTCTGCTGGCGCTGATCAACGCGTTCACCATGGTGGTGGTCATGCTCATTGCCGGCATGCCACTGGTGGTCCCCCTCGGCGTACTGCTGTTCCTGGGTTCGTTGATCCCGCTGATCGGCATGCTCGTCGCCGGCGTGGTGGTCGTGTTGGTCGCCTTGGTGACCAAGAGCCTGGTGGTGGCCGTGGTGATGGCCGCCGCGCTGTTTCTCACGGTGCAGCTCGAGGGCAACCTGCTCAATCCCTACATACTCGGCAAGGCGGTTCAGATCCATCCTCTGGGCATTCTGATGGCTGTCACCGCAGGAACGATCGTGGGCGGCATCTTCGGTGCCTTCATCGCGGTTCCCCTGGTGGCCGTTCTGAACAACGTGGCCAACGACATCCACAAAGGCGTGCCTGAGACTTCGCCGCCGGAGAAACCTGTGCGGGAGGAGCTGCCGGAGCCGTTGTCGCACGGAGCGTCCTAGCGCCCCAAACCTAGGGACTTTGCGACCGGATGGTCCCCAAACCTAGGGACTTTGCGACCGGATGGTCCCCAAACCTAGGGACTTTGCGACCGGATGCTTGACACCGTCCCTAGTTTTGGCTGGGATCGGCCCACACCGTCCCTAGGTTTGCTGAGTCTTTCGAAGGGAAAGCACCACAACCAGAGGCCAGAGCGCCTGCGTTCCTGCGGCCACGCGTTCGGCCAGTCCCACTTTGTCGCCGCCCGCAAGCAGCTCGGTAAAGAACCAGCCCACAGCCAGCAACAGCGCACAAGTCGCTGCCGCAGCTACCCGAGGTTCAAGGACTGCGGCAACAATCTGCTCGGGTCGGCGCCTGCGCACCCGTGCGAACGCCGGCCATACCGCAAGAGAGACGAAGGCCACCGCTGCCGCGGCCGTGTGTGCTGACGATGAACCGCCACCAGCAGGCAGGGGGAACGCGGCCACACCGAGCGTCGTCAGTCCGCCGGCTCCAAGGACCAGGCGCCCGGCCACGGCCGCAGGAGCCAGCGCGCAGGCGGTGACGATGTGCGACAGGCCGACGCCGACCAACGCCGTTGTCATCACCCAGCGGTCAGGAGTGGTGAGCGCAGCAAGGTCGCTGATGGTGCGCACCACGGCGTCGAAGGGCACTGGCTGGATGACGGCAGCCAACGTCCATCCGCCGATGAGCAGCACCGGTGCGGCCAGAGAGGAAACCACACCCCACCACGGCACCCGACGCATGAAGAGACCGTATCGACTCAGGGCGGCCTTCGCTGGCAAGCGCCATAAAGAGGGCGGCGACCTGCCTGCGGGCACGGTCGGGCAGACTTCGAACGAAGAATGCGTGGATCTGACCGGATCCTCAACCCAGGCAAAGGTTCTGACGCTGTGAAGATCTCAGAGGTGCGCTCGCTGGTCCAGCTCCGCAAGCCCGAGCCCGATCGGGTGGAACGCACCTTGAGGCGTTGCGTGACGATCGAGGACCTGCAGCATGCTGCCTGGCGCCGCTGGCCAAAGAGCGTCCAGGGTTACGTCGAGGGCGGTGCGGACGGTGAGGTGAGCCTGGCTCGCAACCGTGCGGCATACGAAGGTCTGGGTCTGGTGCCCTCACCCCTCCGTGATGTCACCGACGTGGATCTGCGCTCCTCGATTCTCGGCGGCGACTCCGCGCTCCCGTTCGCCTTGGCGCCAACGGGTTATACCCGGATGATGCACCCGGCCGCAGAGAGCGCGGTAGCCCGCGCCGCTCGGGACGCAGGAGTCGCCTACACCATGTCGACGATGGCCACGACGCGGCTTGAGGACGTGGCCCGGGAGGTTGGTGGTGACCTGTGGTTCCAGCTCTACGTCTGGCGCGACCGCGGCCTTGTCCGTGACCTCCTGGAACGCGCCAAAGCGAGTGGGTATCGCGCGCTGATGCTCACCGTCGACACTCCCGTGACGGGGCTGCGGGTGCGGGATGTCCATAACGGCTTCACCATCCCACCGCAGCTCAGCGCCTCGACAGTTCTGGACATGGCCCGCCACCCGCTGTGGTGCGCGAGACTGCTGGCAGGTCCGGCGATAACGATGGCCAACTTCGCGCCAGAGGTCGGGAGGAGCCCACAGGGTCTGATGGAGTTCGCGGCCAAGCAGTTCGACCCCTCGGTCACGTGGGACGACCTTGCCTGGATCCGGGGGCTCTGGCATGGACCGCTCATGGTCAAAGGCCTGGTGAGTGCGCCGGACGTCGCCCGCGCCGCCGAGGTCGGTGTCGATGCGGTAGTTCTGTCCAACCATGGCGGCCGTCAGCTCGACCAGGTCGTTGTCCCGCTGCAGATGCTTACGGCCGTCCGCGATCGCGTGGGCGACACGATTCAGGTGTTCGTCGACTCCGGCATCCGCCGTGGCTCGGACATCGCCGTCGCGCTGGCGCTGGGAGCCGACGCTGTTCTGGTTGGACGTCCTTACCTCTACGGGCTCGGTGCCGCGGGCGAGCGTGGCGTGTCCGCGGCGATCTCCATGCTCGGCGACGAGCTGCGCCGGGCCATGACACTGATGGGTGTCACGTCGGTGGCGCAGCTACGGGCCGAGGGGTCAGCCCTGGTCAGGTCGCAACCTGCGGGATGAAGCGGCAGGCGCGCCGAACACGCACCAGCTGGGTGATCAGCGTGAGCCAGATCAGCGCCACGACACTGAAGAGGAAGATGACCAGGTTCTTGCCGACGTTGGCGAGCGGCTTGGCGGGTGCCGGGTGGTAGGCCGACTTGGCCACTTTCACATTGACCGTTGTCTTTGACGTGACCGGCTTGGCGCCGGCCGCGGTGTAGGTCGCGACGAACTGTTGAGGCCCCGTGCTGGTGGGCCGGTATCGATGAACAGTGTCGCCGCCAAGGCTGAGCTTTGCTATGCCGCTCTTTTCAGTCGTGACCGACCCAAGCGGCACAAGCCTCGCCGGGCCGAACTCCTTCGTGGAGAAGAAGAACTCAACATTGCCCTTGGCCACGGGATGGTTGTCAGCGCCGGTGAGCGTGGCGGTCAGCTGGACGGATCCACCGGTCTCGACACCTGCGATCGTGATTCCTGGCGCGCTCGTCGATGTCGTCACCGAGGTGTCGAACGACGCGCTCCGCGGGGCCGCAGCGCTGGCAGAGCTGGCTGATCCCACGCCCAAGATGCCCAGAGCGACCAGAAACAGGACGCCGGTCGCGGCACCCACGCGGTGGACCGTGCCAACCGGCTCACTCGGCGCCGAGATCGGGTCCGGTGTCACGAGCTTCTCCAGATCGTCGATCGCCTGTGCGTCCTGCATCTCCTCGATCTCGTCGATGGACAGCAGTGGCACGACGCGGAAGAGCAACATGAGCAGCAGCGGGACTGCAGCCGCGGCCGCGAGAGTGATAGCGATCGGCACCCAGGTGAAGTGGTAGCTGCCGAACGTCCCTGTGATCGTGTCGTAGGTCGCCGGTCCGATGACGAGGAGCATCCGCTTGAGCCACATCATGGGAAGGACGAGGCACGAGGCAATGACCATGCCTGCCACGTTCCTGGTCCATGGCAGTGCGACCAGCAGCAGCGGGATCAGGCCTCCGACGATGGCGAACATCCAGAACCAGAGGGCGAGGCGGCCGGCCATCAGGTCGGTGAATACTGCTGCGGTCCCTGGCTCACCAACATAGGCGCCGGGCAGGATGTCGGCGAAAGTCAGGTAGAGGTAGGTGGCGGCGAACGTCGCCAGGATGAACCCCAGGCGGACGAAGTGCCGCCGTGTGATGAGGCGCTCCAGGTGGTAGCCACGGCGGAAGCCCGCCAGGACCAGGATGACGAGAGCCACCCCGGAGTAGAGCGCGGCGACCACGAACTGCGGGGCCCAGATGCTCTCGTGCCACCACGGGCGGCCGGTGCTGGCGAAGGCCCAGGCCAGGACCGAGTGCACGGACACGGCCAGCGGGATGATCATGATGGAGACCAGGCCGAGCGCGCCGGCCAGGACGGCTCGTTGGCTCGGTGCCCCGGTCCAGCCACGGGAGACCTTCGCGTACAGGGTCGATCGTCGCTTGCCCAGGCTCTGTTTGTGTCCTTGGTGCAGGACTGCCATGTCTGGCACGAGGGGGAGCGCGAAGAAGACGATGGAGGCGAACGTGTAGGTCATGACCGCGACGAAGTCCCAGAACACCGGTGCGGACAGGTTCGGGTGGGTAACCAGCTCGTAGAGCCGGACCGGGTTGGCGAGGTGGGGAACGATGAGGGCGGCTCCGATGAGCACGGTCACCACAGCGGTACCCTCGGCCAGCCGGGTCAGGGGAGCGCGCCAGGTGGCGCCGGTCAGGCGAAGGATCGCCGAGACCACGGCCCCGCCGTAGCTGACGCCGATGAACGTGACGACGTCGGCGACGTAGATCGCCCAGAATGCGTGGTCGTTGTAGCCAGCCACCCCCATCCCGTCCTTGAGCTGGACGACCCAGGCGGCGATACCGCTCGCGACCACAAGACCAAGGAGGGTGACGGCCAGCCACCAGAGGCGGCTGGGCTTGCCGAAGGAGCGCAGTGATGCCTCGCGGGCTGCATGCACCAGCTCGCCGGGTGGCACCATGTCAGTCCGGATGGTGAGTGTGGACATGTGCTCAGCCCTCCAGCGTCTGGTCGTGGCCGACGATGTAGTAGACGCGCGGGTTGGTCCCGAGCTCTTCCTTGAACCTCACGGCGTCGTTTGCCCGCAGGAAGTCGGAGAGGACCAGGGTCGCGCCCAGACCGTTGACGGCGACGTCGGTCGCGAGGTCGCCGATGTAGAGCACGCCCATCGGGCAGCCCGAGACGCACGCGGGCAGCTCACCGTGCGGCAGCCGGTCGGCGCAGAGCACGCACTTACCCACCGTGCCCTTCTGTGGCACCGGCATCTGCGGTGAGTCGGCCATCGGCATCCGCTTCTGGGGGAGCGGGTCCTTCCAGTTGAAATAGCGAGCCTCGTAGGGGCAGGCCGCCATGCAAGTCCGCGACCCGATGCATACGTTGGTGTCGACCAGGTTGAGTCCCTCGTCGGTCCGAATATTGGCTCCGACAGGGCAGACGTACATGCAGGGTGGGTCCTCGCACATCATGCAGGGACGCGGCATGAAGTACTTGCCGCCTGAGCTGTCTTTCATGTCGTAGACGTTGATCCAGGTCTGCTCGTCCCGGAGCTGGTGACGCTGCTGGCAGGCCATCGTGCAGCCCTTGCATCCGTCACAGGTGCGAAGGTCGATGACCATGCACCAGGCGTGCGGCAGTGCGCCGGCCTTCGTCGGCGTGTCCGCCGCCTGCGCAGCGTCTGCGTAGTTGACCATGGTCAGGACGCCACCGGCAGCGGCGATACCCAGCGTGGCCAGGACGTTTCGCCGGGTGAACACCTGGGTCTTTTCCGGGCCGGCTGCCGGAGGAGGGCCTGCTGGCCCCTCCTCCGGGTGCATCGTACGAGTCTGCATGGCGTCCTGCCTTCCGCGTCGTTCCTGGGTCAGCTGTCTGGGTGGGGTACGCGATCAGGCGACGGTCACGTTGCCCTTCATCCAGCCCATGGTCGCCATGGAGCCACCCATTCCCTTCGGGTCGCCGCCACAGGGAGTGAAGCAGCGCCAGACGTACGAGCCAGCCTTGTTGGCCGTGAAGGTGAACACGATGGTGGTGGGGCCGGCGTCCGTAGCCTTCGGCAGAGGTGCGTTGATCCCGAGCTCCGGGATACTGAAGGTGTGGGCGATGTCGGCGTTGGACACGGCGGTCACTGCCTTGCCGTTGGCCGTCTCGGTCCCGCCGGCTACCGCGTTGTACGGCGAGCCTGCCGGAAGGGCGGTGGGTGCGTCGTCGTACTCCGTGATCGTGAGCACGATCGTGTCGCCCTTGGTGATGCTGAGGTCGCTGGGGGCCATTGCCGGCCAGTGCTCCTTGCTGGTGAATGACCCGACAGGCCCCTTGTTGGTGTCGATCTTGCCGACCATCGAGATGTTGACGGTCTTGGGGGCGTTGGCGGCTTTGGGGGCCGCGGTTGCACCCGAGCTGGACCCACCGCAGGCAGACGCGGTGACGGCGACTGCACTTGCGATGATTCCCACGCTGATCATTCGCATGGGCCTGGAATTGATGTGGTTCACGGTCATCACGCTTTCTGCCTTGGGTCAGTCGGTTCTCGTCCGGCCGGGAACGAACCCCTGATGGGTGCGGGCAACTGTTCCGATCCCATCGTTGTCGGGCGCCAAGGCTGGGGGCACCGCGATCTGCCCCATTACCGCGGTCCGTTCTACCCACTGGCAATGGGTGATCTCCGCCAGTTTCTGGCCGCGGGCACGCGTAGCCTT
Organism: Actinomycetales bacterium; assembly: GCA_038236365.1. GTDB lineage: Bacteria > Actinomycetota > Actinomycetes > Actinomycetales > Dermatophilaceae > UBA4719. Next base: position 25,009 of record JBBRZV010000014.1, read on the forward strand.
GCTGACCATGCAGCCCGAGGTGATCCGCGTCGTCGTGGTCGATGACCATGCCCTGCACCGCGACGGCACCCGCCGGATTCTCGAGGCTCACGCAGACCTGCAGGTCGTCGGTGACGCCAGCTCGGGCGAGGTCGCCCTTGCACTGGTGAACCAGCTTCATCCTGATGTGGTGCTGCTGGACATTCGGCTGCCGGGGATGAACGGCATCGAGGTCGCCCGCCAGCTCACCCGCGATCATCCGGATGTGCGGGTGCTGATGGTGAGCGCGTACGACGAGGACGAGTATGTCCGGGGTGCGCTCGAGGTCGGGGCCGCCGGATACCTGCGCAAGACCGCTCCCGGAAAGGAGCTGGTGCAAGCCGTGAGGGCAGTCGCCGGCGGGGCCAGCGTGCTCCAGTCCGGTCTCGCTGCCCGGCTGCTGATCTCGACCCGCCAGCCGGAGCAAGCTGCAACTGACCTGAGCGATCGCGAGCTGGCGGTCCTGAGGCTGGTCGCTGCGGGCCTGCACAACCGAGAGGTTGCGACAGAGCTCGGCATCAGCACGCGTACCGTGGACCGACACTGCGACAACATCTACGCGAAGCTCGACGTGGGTTCACGAACTGAGGCGGTCGTGCGTGCCATCTCCACCAAGCTGCTGACCGTCGGCGATGACGGCTGACCTTCGATCCCGCGCGCTCGAGTCACGTGCTCGGGATGTGGGGCTCACGCTGCGCCTGCCGGTCCACGCCGCCCGGTTCTGGGTCGTCCAGGCAGGCGTCCTCTTCGTGGCCTTCCTGGACGAGGTGATCCTGGATGTCCTCCATGTCCAGCTGCCGTTCGAGATCCCACGCTCGACAATCACCACACTGCTGCTGGTCCCCGTCATCTATGCGGCGCTGAACTTCGGGGTCCGAGGCGCGGTCGGAACGGCACTGTGGGCAACCGTGCTCATGTTCCCTGACTGGCTGTTTATCGCGGGGGTGACCACCGCCAACGCCTGGGTCGAGATCGGCAACCTGGCGGTCCTCAACGCGGTCGCCATCATCGTGGGACAAAGGGTGGAGCGCGAGGCGCAGGCGCGGGTGCGCGCGGAGGATTCGCTGCGAGCCAGCGAGATCGCCAAGGCGCGATATCGGGCACTGTTCGACGAACAGCACGCGCCGGTGATCGTGACGGACCTCTTCGGAGGAGTGACCGAGGCCAACGCCGCAGCCATGGACCTCCTGGGTGCTGGAGTGCGCGGACACCTGCTGTCAGATCTCGTCGACACCACGGTGACGGCGATCCTTGACGGGTCAGCTCCGCGTCTGCCCGTGGCCGAGCGGGTTTTCGCCCCCACAGCCCGAAGGCTGGAAGCCGGCTCCAGCGGACCCCTTGTTCAGATCGTCCTGGTGGACGTGACCGAGGAGGAGCACCGCGCTCGTGAGCAACGCGCCTACGCCGCGCACCTTCTCACCCTGCAGGAGGACGAACGACGCCGCCTCGCCCAAGACCTGCACGACGACCCCCTGCAGACCCTGACCTACCTCGTACGGATGCTCGAGCAGCTCACCGAGGATCCGGCTCTCCCCTCGGATCTGGCGGTGCTGGTGCGTCGAGATGGCGAGCTGGCCACGGAAGTGGTGGATACCCTGCGCACGGTGATCCACGGCCTGCGGCCACCAGTGCTTGACGACTTCGGGGCGGTGGCGGCACTTCGCCAGCTGGTTGACGAGGTCCGCAACCGTCACGGGATCTCGATCGGACTGCGGGTGAGCGGCGACCAGGTGCGGCTTTCAGCGCAGAGCGAGCTCACGTTATACAGGGTGGCGCAGGAGGCCTTGAGCAACGTCGTGCGCCATGCGCACGCCACCAGCACCCGGGTCGATCTTCATTTCGGTGAGGACATTGTGCTCACCGTCATCGACGATGGCTGTGGCCTTCCCGTGTCCTCCAACACATCGGCGACCTCGGGAAGTGGGCTGGGAATGATCGGGATGCGCGAGAGGGTGAGCCTGGTCGGGGGCATGCTCGAGGTGCACGAAGGGTTGCCGAACGGCACCGTGGTCCGGGCCACGATCCCCGGCGGGCAGCCCGAAGCCTGAGCTCGCGCTAGAGGTACTGTCCCGTCGAATGGGTTTCGGGAGGATCGCCGCCGCCTGGCCTCCCCGGAGCCGCGCCGGGACCCCCCTCCCCGTCCGGGTGCCCAGGAGGGAGTGCGCGACGCATCGACTGGAACTGTTGTTGGGCGGCCATCTGCTGGGCGAACAACGCTGTCTGGATGCCGTGGAACAGCCCTTCCAGCCAGCCCACCAGCTGTGCCTGTGCGATCCGCAGCTCGGCGTCCGATGGTGCGTCATCGGTGAAGGGCAACGTGATTCGCTCGAGCTCGTCGATGAGCTCAGGAGCCAGACCCTGCTCCAGCTCGCTGATCGAGCGGCGGTGGATCTCGGCGAGGCGGGTGCGGCCCGCTTCGTCCAACGGCGCGCTGCGCACTTCCTCGAGCAGCTGCTTGACCATGGCTCCGATGCGCATGACCTTGGCCGGCTGCTCGATCAGCTCGGCGGGGTTGTGGACCGCGTCGTTGTTACCGGACGGGTCGGCGACCCCCATTCCGTCCTGGGTGACTACCACGACCCGCTGCGATGTCTTGTCGTCAGCGGCGCCCTGCTTCTCATCCGGCGAAGGGTTCATGACTCCTATCCTCTCCTGATTGCAGCGCGCCGGTGACCAGTGGGAGGTGACTCACGGGCGTCAGCGGGCGTCAGCGGGCGTCAGCGGGCGTCAGCGGGGTGTCATCCGCGCCTTGAGCATCTCGCGCTTGTCCTCGAACCGAAGCGCCTGCTTCTCCAGGGAGTCCATCAGCTCGGCCAGCTCCGTCCGCGCGGCCTCGCCCTCGGCGGACAGACCCTCGACCTCGAAGACCTTCCAGAAGCGCAGCACCGGCGCGACGACATCGTCCCTGTGCTGGCGCAGGTCATAGATCCCCGCGATAGCCATCTCTACGGCCTTGCGCTGGAAGCCCGGGAGGTTGGCCCCCGGCATCTGGAAGTTCTTGACGACATCCAGGATGGCGACCATGGCCTGGTCCGGCGAGATCTTCATCGCGGCGTCCATCAGGTTGCGGTAGAAGATCATGTGCAGGTTCTCGTCAGCGGCGATGCGGGTGAGCAGTCCTTCGCACATCGGGTCCTGGGTGAACTTACCGGTATTGCGGTGGGAGACTCGCGTGGCCAGCTCCTGGAACGAGACGTAGGCCAACGAGCTCATCAGCTCGCCGGAGTGGGCTGACTCGTATCCCTGAGACATGTGCGTCATCCGGAATCGTTCCAGCGCAACGGGATCCACCATCCGCTTGACCAACATATAGTCGCGCATCGCGATAGCGTGCCGACCCTCTTCGGCCGTCCAGCGATGCACCCATTCGCCCCAGGCGTCGTCGCGCCCGAAGATCAGGGCAATCTCATGGTGGTAGCTCGGGAGGTTGTCCTCAGTCAGCAGGTTGACGATCAGCGCGGATCGGGCAACGTCGGAGATCTCGGCGTCTTCCTCGCTCCACTCGTCGCCACCCATGAGGCCGTCGAAGTTGCGTCCGTCGCTCCACGGCACGTAGTCGTGAGGGAACCACTCTGTGGCGACCCTCTCGTGCCGGTTCAGCTCGCCGACGACCACCTGGTCGAGCTCGCGGAGCAGCTCGGTCTGGGTCAACGTCTTTGACATACCAAAAATCCTTCCAGCGACAACTACTTACGCTTCCGTAGGTTACGGCAACGTAGGTTGATCCGCGAGCCGTCGCCCCTGTTTCCTTTCAGACCGGTTGAGGCGGCGGCCTCAGACGCGTGACGCTGGTGACCTCGTGGTAGCCCAGCCGGGCGCAAATTGCCGATCCCGCCGGGTTTGCCACCACGACGCACGCCTTGGCGCCGCCTGCCGCCGCTGCCTCGGGGGCGGCCTCGAGCAGACGCCGCCCGACCCCGCGGCGGCGGGCGCTGGGCAGGACGCCGACGTTGTCCACGACCGCCAGATCGTCCTCGATCGCGATGCTCATGCACCCGACCGGCGCACCGTCCGCAAACGCCACGGCGCTGAACGAGTAGGACTGCGCGACGATCGCCTCGAACACCTCGGCGTACTCGCTCGGGATCTTGAACACCTTGATGAGTATCTCGGCCCAAAGATGGTGGTCGGAGGCGTTGACTGCCGGTCTTATCGTGATGCTCTCGTCGCGGGCGGTCTCGGGTCGGGGGGTACGCACATCGAGCCACATCGCCTGAGCCCGGCCGGCATCGACCAGTCCCCGGGCGATCAGCCTCGGCATCAGCCAGTCGGCGCCGAGATGCTGCCAAGCACTGAACCGCCACGGCACGTCGTAGGTTGAGAGCACTGCCAGGCAGCTGTCGAGGTCGCGATCACTGTCCGGGCCGTCGAAGTCCCTGGCGTCGTAGCGGATGACACCGTTGACCACCCGCAGCCGGGTGGCGCTCAGCGTCCACAGGGCTCGGCCCGTCTCCTGGATCTCGCCACCAGGGAACATCGGTGCAATTCTCGTCTGCACCGCTGCGACCGCCCGATCGAGACGCTCAGCACGCGCCACCAACCCCCTGTGAGCCAGGTCGGTCATGGTTCAACGGTAGATCGTGGCTCCGGTCGGGTCATCCATCAATAGGACGAGGTTTGTCAATCGGCAGTCATGCTGAATGGCTAGTCACGAAGACGCCTCCTCGCCGATAAGGTCGGCGACATGGCGATCTCTTTTGACACCGACTCCGAGGCTGCGGGCCTGTGTGCGTTCGTCGATGCCTCCCCCTCACCGTTCCACGCCTGCGCCCAGGCAGCCCAGCGGCTCGAGGCGGCTGGCTTCAGCCTTGTCGAAGAGACCGAGGCATTTCCCACCGTGTTCGGCCGTCACTACCTGATCCGTGGTGGATCGCTGATTGCGTGGAGCACTGAGACTGCGCACGGTCCGGCTACTCCGTTCCGAGTCGTCGGCGCCCACACCGACAGCCCGAACCTGCGGATCAAGCCCCGGCCTGACCTCGAGCGGGCCGGCTGGCAGCTGCTCGGCGTCGAGCTCTACGGCGGGATCCTGTTCAACTCCTGGCTCGACCGCGATCTGGGCCTGTCCGGTCGAGTCGCGGTGCGCACAGGCGACACGGTTGAGAGCCGGCTGGTCATGATCGATGAGCCTGTGCTGCGGGTGCCCCAGCTCGCGCCCCATCTCGACCGTGCTGTCAACGAGGGGCTGGTGCTCAACCCCCAGCAGCACCTGACGCCGGTGTGGGGGGTCAGCACCGAGCCCGGGGACTTCCGCGGCTACATCGGTGCCGCGGTGGGAGCGGACGCCGCCGACGTTCTGTCCTGGGACATCATGACCCACGACCTGCAGCCATCGCGGCGGATCGGCCGAGATCTGGATCTGATCGCTGCGCCGCGCCTGGACAACCTGGCAACGAGCTACGCAGGGGTTCGGGCGCTGATCGACGCTGTGAGCCGCTGCGAGATCTCTGGGGAGGGGACTGCCTCGCCGGCTGCGTCGGCGCTGGCTTCGCCGCCCGGGTCAGTATCGGCGTCGCCGTCGATCCCGGTACTGGTCCTGTTCGACCATGAGGAGGTAGGCAGCCAGTCCGAGCGGGGTGCCATGTCGACGCTGCTACCGACGGTCCTCGAGCGGATCGTGCTCTCGGCCCGAGGCGGTCGCGAAGACTTCCATCGCGCTCTCGCCGGGACCGTCGTCGCGTCGGGGGACATGGCGCATGCCACCCACCCGAACTATCCAGAGAAGCACGAGCCTCAGCACCAGATCGCGATCAACGGCGGCCCGGTCCTCAAGACCAACGTCAAGCTGCGCTACGCGACGGACTCGGTGGGCGCAGCCGCGTTCATCACTGCGTGCGAGCAGGCCGGTGTTCCCCTGCAGCACTTCGTGTCTCGTAACGACCTCCCCTGCGGCACGACGGTGGGTCCGATGACGGCCGCTCTGACCGGTGCGACAACGGTGGACTTCGGGGCTCCGATGCTGTCGATGCACTCGGCCCGCGAGATGTGCGGTGCCAAGGACCCCGCGATGTATGCCGCCGCCCTGGCCGCCTTCCTGGCCCCGGCTTAACCCGCAAACCTAGGGATTTTGCGGGTCCAGACCGGCTAAACCTAGGGATTTTGCGGTTCCTGACCGGTCAAACCTAGGGATTTTGCGGTTCCTGACCGGCCAAACCTGGGGAGTTTCCTCGCCACCAGGCCACCGACCAGGGCGGCATACGGATGGGACCGCGCACCCAGAATTCCGGCATACCGCCTAACAGGGCTAATCTGCGATCACCCGCTCGCATCATCGCTCCGGAGGTCCTTCAGTGCCCAAGCTCGTGTACGACTTCGCAGAAGGCCACAAAGACCTCAAGGATCTACTCGGAGGCAAGGGGGCAAACCTGGCGGAGATGACACGGATGGGGCTGCCGGTCCCGCCGGGATTCATCATCACCACAGAGGCGTGCAAGGCCTATCTCGCCAACGGCACCCAGCCGGCGGCGCTCGAGGCTGAGGTCAGCGAGCATCTGGCCGCGTTGGAGAAGGCGATGGGCAAGACGCTCGGAGAGGTCGACGACCCGCTGCTGGTCTCGGTGCGCTCCGGCGGGAAGTTCTCGATGCCCGGGATGATGGACACCATCTTGAACATCGGGCTCAACGACGAGTCGGTCATGGGGCTGGCGAAGCAGTCCGGCAACGAGCGATTTGCGTTCGACTCCTACCGCCGCCTGATCCAGATGTTCGGCAAGACGGTGCTGGGCATCGAGGGCGAGCTCTTCGACGACGCGCTGCGCGCCGCCAAGAGGGCAAAGGGCACGAAGAACGACCTGGACCTGGACGCCGACGACCTGCGGGCGCTGGTCAGGACGTACCAGGCGATCGTTCATGAGCACCTGGGCCGAGACTTCCCACAGGAGCCGCGCGAGCAGATGGACCTTGCCGTCCGGGCCGTCTTCGCCTCGTGGAACGCCGACCGGGCGATCCTGTATCGCCGTCAGGAACGCATCCCTTCTGACCTGGGCACGGCGGTCAACATCTGCTCAATGGTGTTCGGCAACGTCTCCATGGACTCCGGCACGGGCGTGGCCTTCACGCGTGACCCGGCCTCCGGGGCCAAGGGCGTCTATGGCGACTACCTGCAGAACGCCCAGGGTGAGGATGTCGTCGCCGGGATCCGCAACACCCTTTCCCTGGCCGACCTCAAGGGCCTGGACGAGAAGTCGTACGACGAGCTGATGTCGATCATGCGTGCGCTCGAGGAGCACTACCGCGATCTGTGCGACATCGAGTTCACGATCGAACGTGGCAAGCTGTGGATGCTGCAGACCCGGGTCGGAAAGCGGACCGCCGGGGCAGCCTTCCGGATCGCGACCCAGCTCGTCGACGAGGGTCTGATCGATGAGGCCGAAGCCCTGCAACGTGTGACCGGCGCCCAGCTCGCACAGCTGATGTTTCCGGCCTTCGCCGAAGACGCTACTCGCGAGCTCCTGGCAAAGGGGATGAACGCCTCCCCGGGGGCAGCCGTGGGCAAGGTCGTCTTCGACTCCGACACCGCCGTGAAGTGGGCGCACGCTGGCGAGACGGTCATCCTGGTCCGACGAGAGACCAACCCCGACGACCTCAACGGGATGATCGCCGCCGAAGGCATCCTGACCAGTCGCGGCGGCAAGACCTCACATGCCGCTGTCGTCGCCCGCGGCATGGGCAAGACCTGCGTGTGTGGCGCCGACGCTTTGATCGTGGACACCAAGGCCCGCCAGTTCAGCATCCCCGACGGGAGAGTGTTTGAAGAAGGCACTCTCATCTCGATCGACGGCACATCGGGCGAGGTCTTCCTTGGCCAGGTGCCGGTTGAGACCTCGTCGGTGGTCCGATACTTCGAGGGCGAGCTCGATCCTGACTCGACCGAAGCCGACGAGCTGGTCAGGGCCGTCCACAGACTGATGCGTATTGCCGACGAGTCCAGCCGGATGGCTGTTCGCGCTAATGCGGACACGCCCCCGGATGCGGCTCGCGCCCGTCGCTTCGGCGCGCAGGGGATCGGGCTGTGCCGGACCGAGCACATGTTCCTCGGCGACCGCCGCCCGCTGGTTGAGGCGCTGATCCTGTCTGACACCTTGGAGGAACGCGAGCAGGTCCTGGCCCAGCTCCTGCCGCTTCAGCGGGATGACTTCGCCGGGATCTTCGAGGCCATGGATGGTCTGCCCGTCACCATTCGCCTGCTCGACCCGCCGCTCCACGAGTTCCTTCCCGACTTCACCGAGCTCTCTGTGCGCGTTGCCGTGGCCGAGGCCGGGGGCAAGGTGGTATCGCGGGATGTTCAGCTCCTCAAGGCAGTGCTGCAGCTCCACGAGCAGAACCCGATGCTGGGGCTTCGTGGAGTGCGTCTTGGCCTGGTGATTCCCGGGCTCTTCGCCATGCAGGCGCGTGCCGTGCTCGAAGCGGCGGCCCTGGTCGCCAAAGCTGGCGTGGTACCGCGCGCCGAGATCATGGTTCCGCTGGTCGGCGCGGTCCAGGAGCTGGAAAGCATCGCCGAAGAGATCAAGGCCGTGGCCAGCGAGGTTCAGGCGTCGTCGGGTGTGCCGGTCGACCACATGGTGGGAACCATGATCGAGCTGCCGAGGGCGGCCCTCACCGCCGGCGCGATCGCCGAGTCAGCCGAGTTCTTCTCCTTCGGCACCAACGACCTGACCCAGATGACATGGGGCTTCTCCCGGGACGACGTCGAGGCGGCGTTCTTCTCCCAGTACCTGGACAAGGGCATCTTCGGCGTCTCACCGTTCGAGTCCCTGGACCTCGAGGGCGTCGGGCGCCTGGTGAGGATTGCCGTCGAAGAAGGCCGCAAGGCCCGGCCCGGACTCAAGATCGGCGTCTGCGGTGAGCATGGTGGAGACCCCGACTCGGTGCACTTCTTCCACGAGGTGGGACTGGACTACGTCTCGTGCTCGCCGTTCAGGGTTCCCGTGGCTCGGCTCGAGGCTGGCCGGGCCAATGGGGTCGGTGGCAGCGACTCCCGCTAGTTCTTTCCGGTCGGGACGGGTCAGGTGGTGAGCAGGATCTTGCCGATGTGGGTGCCGGCCTCAAGCTCGCGATGAGCGTCGCCCGCTTTGGCCAGGGGGAAGGTCCCGTGCACGACCGGCTTGACCGCGCCGGACTCGATCAACGGCCAGACGTGCTCTCGAACTGCGGCCACGATGGCTGCCTTCTCCGCCAGGGGCCGAGACCGTAGTGACGTCGCGATGATCGCGGCGGACTTGCGCAACAACGCGTTGATGTCGAGCTCTGCCTTGACGCCGCCTTGCAGCCCGATGATGACCAGCCGTCCATTGACAGCCAGAGCACTGACGTTGCGAGCGAGGTACTTTGCGCCCATGTTGTCCAGGATCACATCGGCACCGTGCCCTTTGGTCTCGTCGGCCAAGACCTCGGCGAAGTCCTGCTCGCGATAGTTGACCAGGATCTCGGCCCCCAGCGCCCGACAGGCTTCGAGCTTGTCGGTCGACCCTGCGGTCACCGCGACGCGGGCGCCGATCGCTCCCGCCAGCTGGATGGCCATCGTCCCGATCCCGCTGGACCCGCCGTGGATGAGGATGGTCTGATCCGGTTGCAGGTTGGCGGTCATGAAGACGTTCGACCACACGGTGCAGACGACCTCGGGAAGCGCGGCGGCGTCGATCAACGAGACCCCGTCCGGCACCGGGAGCAGCTGCGTGGCCGGGACTGCCACCTGCTCGGCATACCCGCCGCCAGAAATCAGCGCGCACACCTGGTCGCCCACGGCCCATCCGGTCACATCGTCGCCCAGGGCGCTGATCGTTCCGCTGACCTCCATGCCGGGGTATGTCGATGCGCCAGGTGGTGGTGGGTAGAACCCCTGGCGCTGGATGAGATCTGCGCGGTTGACACCCGCGGCAGCCACCTGGACCAGAACCTCCTTGGCGGTGATGTCCGGCGCGGCCACCTCATTGAGGACGAGCGCGTCCGCGCCTCCGGGCGTGGGGATCGTGATTGCTTTCATGCCCCGACGATATGCCGGGCTTGTTCCAGAGCCTCTGGGGTGTCGACGTCGAGGCTGAACTGGGCAGCGCACGCCACGGTCCCGGTCGCCATGGCGTCAACGACACCCATGACCCTCGCGCCCGCCAGTTCGCCGGGCAGCGCTGCCCGCAATGCACCGCGGCGGTATGCCGCGAGCAGCGGCTGCTTTCGGCCGTCGGGGTCCGTGGCCAGCACGCCGTCCAGTGAAGGTTGCGCAATCAGCGCGTCCGCCAGGGTGACCAGGGCTGGACCGGCAAAGGGCATGTCGCCGCCGACCACGACACAGATCTCTGCCCTCTCGTCGGGCTGCCGGTGTCCGCCATCAGCCTGAACCAGGTGGGCGAGGCCCGCGGCGATCGCGGCGACAGGGCCCCCGCCGGTCGGGGACTCGCGGCACCACTGGACCGATCGCGTGGTGGCACGCTCATCGCCGACGCAGACGGCAGCCCAGCTCGAAGGCAAACCGTTGAGCAGATGGTCCAATACCGTTGTCCCGCCAAGGAGTTCGCGAGTCTTGTCACGTCCCGCCATACGGCGCGAGGTCCCGCCACAGAGGACGATGACGACAGGCTGCTGGTGGGACATCAGACATGGCCTCCGACACGACGGGTCAGGTCAGCCGCGGTCCCGATGACCTGCTCAACGATGTACCGTCGCCGGTCTTCGGTCACTTCGGCGGCGGGGTACGTCACGGCAATACCTGCCACCGGATGACCGCTGTGGTCGAGCACCGGCGCTGCCACTGAGGCGAAGTCTGGCGTCACCGTTCCATCCTCGGTGGCGAAGCCGTCCCGACGTACCTGGGTCAGGACAGATCGAAGACCGGACAGCGTCGTGGGGCTGACACCGTGGCGTTGGACGAAGGCGTCGCGTGAGGGGAATAGGGCCCGAACCTGTTGTGGTGGAAGGGAAGCCAGCATCGCGAGTCCGCTCGCCGTCAGCTGCGACGGGAGGCGCACGCCAACATCCGTGACCAGCGGCGGCCGGCCGGGCGCCCGCTCCTCGATGACGTAGAGGACATCGCGGCCATGCAGCACGGCAAGGTGTGCGTTGTGTTTCGTCGCGTCCACCAGGAGCACCATCGGCCGACGCGCGAGGCGCTGCAGAGGCGCCTGTCGGGTGTAGGCCGAGCCCAGTTCGAAGGCAGCGACACCCAGGCCAAAGCGCCGCTCCTCAGCCAGATGCACCACGAATCCCTGGTCGCAGAGCACCGTGAGCAGGTGATAGACGCTCGACCTGGGCATGCCGAGGTCGCGGGCGATCGCCGAGGCTGGCACGGGCTCGGTATGCCGTGCGAGCAGGCGCAGGACGGCCAGAGCCTGGCTGGCTGCGGGGGCGTTGGCCATGGTGCCAGTGTCTCAGATGCGAGACCCGCCGGCGCGACCCGCAGCTGGGGGCGGGCCCGCTCTTGCCAGAAACCTTCCGTAATCTGCCACCCTGGTCCGGCCGATACAGTCGGCGTATGCATCAGGACCTCGGCGCCGCGTTCGCCAACGCTCTCGCGGCCAAGGACTACGTTCGCATCCGCGAGCTCATCCACCCCGAGGTCGACTTCTGGGCGATGACCCCGGGGGAGATCTGGGACGCGAGTAGTCCCGATGAGATCGTGGGCGTGCTCGATGACTGGTTCGACGACGGGGACATGATCCAGGCGATCGAGCTCCTGGAGTGCGACGGGTTCGCTGACCGAAGGCGAGTCGGATATCGCCTGCGGGTGAAACGTCCGGACGGCGAGTACCTGATCGAGCAGCAGGCATACCTCTCCGAGCGCGATGGCCTGATCGGCTGGTTGCGCATCCTGTGCTCGGGCTATCGTCCCAGCGATGCGGGCACGGCTCACTCCCCACCTTTGTCTCAGATCTGAGACAGAAACGGTTGGCGGGGGATGGTTTGGCACTCTGCTTTGGGTCCGTCTCAGATCCGAGACACTAACCAGGGGCGAGGCATGGTTGAGCGCTCGTCGGTGCGCTCCAATGTAGTCATGACAACTGGCCATGTCCTCAACAAACCGCTCGGTTTCAGTGAGGGTTCGCTCGCTTCCGGCACCGTGTCTGTTGGCGTGGGGCCGCTGTCCTTCGACGACGTCGTGGCGGTCTCGCGGCTCGACGCACGTGTCGAGATCACGGCTGCCGCGCTGGAAGAGATTCGCAAGAGCCGCAAGATCATCGAAGGCCTGGCTGACGACGTCGAGCCGCACTACGGGGTCTCCACCGGCTTCGGCGCGCTCGCGACCAAGCACATCGCGCCGGAGATGCGTGCGCAGCTGCAACGCAGCCTGGTCCGCTCTCATGCAGCCGGCTCCGGCCCTGAGGTCGAGAGAGAGGTCATCCGTGCCCTGATGCTGCTGCGACTCTCGACGCTCTGCACGGGCCGCACCGGGGTGCGCGAGGAGACGGCAACGGCATACGCGGCCATGTTGAATGCACGGATCACCCCCGTCGTCCACGAGTACGGCAGCCTTGGCTGCTCAGGGGACCTTGCGCCGTTGGCGCACTGTGCGCTCGCCGTCATGGGTGAGGGGCCGGTTCGTGATGAGCACGGTGAGCTCAGCTCGGCCACAGACGCACTGGCCAAAGCGGGCATCACCCCGATCGTGTTGCGCGAGAAGGAGGGCCTGGCCCTGATCAACGGCACCGACGGCATGCTCGGCATGCTGGTTCTGGCCATCACGGACCTGCGCCGCCTGCTCAAGGTCGCCGATCTCACCGCGGCAATGAGTGTCGAGGGCCTCTTGGGCACTGACGATGTGTTTGCCGCCGACCTTCAGGAGCTACGTCCCCATCCGGGCCAGGCCGCCTCAGCTGCCAATCTGCGCAGGATCCTGGCTGGAAGCGCCATCCGGGCCAGCCATGACAACGAGGACTGCCCGCGCGTGCAGGACGCCTACTCCCTGCGCTGCGCGCCACAGGTCGCCGGGGCTGCCCGCGACACGGTCGATCACGCAGCCCTGGTCGCCGGCCGCGAGCTCGCAGCCGCCGTGGACAACCCTGTGATCACCCTTGATGGGCGGGTGGAGTCAAACGGCAACTTCCATGGTGCACCCGTGGCCTATGTTCTCGACTTCCTGGCGATCGTGGCAGCCGACGTGGCCAGCATGTCCGAGCGTCGGACCGACCGGTTCCTCGACGTGTCGCGAAACCACGGCCTCAACGCCTTCTTGGCCGACGACCCCGGCGTCGACTCCGGGCACATGATCGCCCAGTACACCGCGGCGGCCATCGTCTCCGAGATGAAGCGGTTGGCGGTTCCCGCGAGCGTCGACTCGATCCCGAGCTCGGCGATGCAGGAGGACCACGTATCCATGGGCTGGTCCGGCGCTCGCAAGCTGCGGCGGTCCGTCGACGGGCTCACTCGCGTGCTCGCGGTCGAGCTGCTGACTGCCGCACGCGGCATACAGCTTCGGGCTCCCCTGGAACCGTCGGCCGCCACAGGCGCGGTCATCAATGCACTGCGCGAGACAACCGAAGGGCCAGGCCCGGACCGCTTCCTGGCGCCCCAGATCGAGGCGGCAGTCCAGCTCGTCGCCACCGGCGGGGCCCTGCGTGCCGTCGAAGCCGTCACCGGATCGCTCAACTGAACAGTCGCTGCAACCCCCGCGACCGAACACCGCGTGGGCACCGAATCGGGGCCTTGGGATGCCTCAAACGGCGCCGTGGTGGTGTCCGGTCAGAATAAGAAACAGGAGATTCGTTATGGAAGGCGCCCGTCCCGTCCGCGCACCACGCGGCACGACCCTGACCGCCAAGTCGTGGACCACCGAGGCCCCGCTGCGGATGCTCATGAACAACCTCGACCCCGAGAACGCCGAAAACCCCGACGACCTGGTCGTCTACGGCGGCACTGGCAAGGCTGCGCGCGACTGGAAGTCCTTCGACGCGATGGTCCGCACGCTGACGACGCTGGAGAAGGACGAGACCATGCTGGTCCAGTCCGGGCGGCCCGTCGGCGTCATGCGAACCCACGAGTGGGCACCGCGCGTGATCCTGGCTAACAGCAACCTTGTTGGTGACTGGGCGACCTGGCCCGAGTTCCGCCGGCTCGAGCACCTGGGCCTGACGATGTACGGCCAGATGACGGCCGGCTCATGGATCTATATCGGCACGCAGGGCATCCTCCAGGGCACCTATGAGACTTTTGCCGCCGTGGCCGCGAAGCGCTTTGCCGGCACCCTTGCAGGCACGCTCACCCTGACCGGTGGTGCCGGAGGCATGGGTGGGGCGCAGCCGCTGGCCGTGACGCTCAACGAGGGTGTCTGCCTGCTCATCGACGTCGACGAGGCCCACCTCCGAAGGCGAGTTGAGCACCGCTACCTCGATGTTGTGGCCACGGACATCGACGATGCGGTCGCTCAGTGTGTGGCGGCCAAGAGGGACCGCAAGGCCCTCTCAGTCGGACTTGTCGGCAACTGCGCCACCGTCTTTCCCGAGCTCCTGCGTCGAGGCGTGGAGATCGACATCGTCACCGACCAGACCAGTGCGCACGACCCGCTCTCTTACCTGCCTGAGGGCATCGAGCTTGCTGACTGGCACGACTATGCCGAAAAGAAGCCTGAGGAGTTCACGGACCGGGCCCGTGCGTCGATGGCCAAGCACGTGCAGGCCATGGTCGAGTTCCAGGACGGCGGGGCAGAGGTATTCGACTACGGCAACTCGATTCGTGCCGAGGCCCAGCTGGGCGGTTACGAAAGGGCATTCGAGTTCCCGGGTTTCGTTCCGGCCTACATCCGCCCGATGTTCTGCGAAGGCAAGGGGCCGTTCCGCTGGGCAGCTCTCTCAGGCAACCCGCAGGACATCTACAAGACCGACAAAGCGGTGATGGACCTCTTCCCCGACAACGACCACCTCCAGAAGTGGATGCGGGCTGCCGGCGAGAAGGTCGCGTTCCAGGGTCTCCCCGCCCGAATCTGCTGGCTGGGCTACGGCGAGCGTGATGTCGCCGGTCTGAAGTTCAACGAGATGGTCGCATCGGGTGAGCTCGATGCGCCGATAGTCATTGGCCGTGACCACCTCGATGCCGGCTCCGTGGCATCGCCCTACCGCGAGACCGAGTCCATGGCCGACGGCTCCGATGCCATCGCAGACTGGCCATTGCTCAACGCCCTGATCAACTGTGCATCCGGCGCCACGTGGGTCTCGATCCACCATGGAGGCGGCGTTGGCATCGGCCGCTCTATTCACGCCGGACAGGTCTCGGTGGCTGACGGTACGGCTCTAGCGGCGCAGAAGCTCGCCAGGGTCCTGACCAATGACCCCGGCATGGGCGTCATCCGCCACGTCGACGCGGGCTACGACATCGCCGAACGGACCGCCACCGAGCGCGGGGTCAGGATCCCGATGCGCGAAGGTCTGTGACGTCGGCAACCCGAGCTCCAAGGGCCTGTATGACGTCGCTTCCGTCCACTGTCAGGGCGACGCCATCCGCGCCACCACCGAGCGAGATGGCCCGACCCGCAACGGTGTCGTCGGCGACCACCGGCCACGCCCGACTCGAGCCGAAGGGTGTGATCGTGCCGCGTTCGTACCCGGTGGCGTCCTTGGCGGTCTGGGCGTCGGGCATCGACAGACGCTTGACGCCCAACAGCTCCCGAAGCTTGGGCCACGAGATCTCCCGGTCGCCCGGGACGAGGACGAACAGGAAGTCGTCCTCGCCGCGGCGCACCACCAGAGTCTTGACGATGTCCCGCGGCTCGATGCCGCGCGCCGCAGCAGCCTCCTCCAGACTGCGCACGGGTCCGATGTGGGTCACCGTGTGCGCGATACCCGCGGCGACCACGGCTGCGATCGCCCGGTCAGATCTTTCGGCATGACCGGATCGTTCAGCTCCCATGACCAGCAGCCTAGGTTGAGGACATGACGCTTGAGGACACGACGTCCGACGCAAGGACATTCGACGGTATGTGGTCCGCCATCGAACCCATCGGCCATGAGGCGAGCACGGGCGGCTACCGACGCTACGCGTGGACCCGGGTGGACGCTAGCTTGCGCGAGTGGTTTGCCGGTGAGGTGGCCGCTCGCGGGCTAGACCTGGTGACCGACCGCGCCGGGAACCAGTGGGCGTGGTGGGGCGATCCCGATGCCGCCGTCGCGGCCGGCCGTCCTGGAGTCGTGATCGGCTCCCACCTCGACTCGGTTCCCGACGGGGGTGCCTTTGATGGTCCCCTTGGGGTCGTCTCGGCGCTGGCCGTCATTGATGCCCTGAGAGCCAAAGGATTCGCACCGTCACGTCCCATCGGTGTCGCGAACTTCGTCGACGAGGAGGGTGCGCGCTTCGGTATCGCATGCGCCGGATCCCGTTTGATCACAGGCAGGCTCGACGCCGACAAGGCTCGAGGTCTTAGGGACGCGGACGGCGTCTCGATGGCCGAGGCGATGACTGCCTCGGGTCATGACACGGATGCAGTAGGCCGGGATGAAGAGACACTGCGTCGGGTCGGGACCTTCGTCGAGCTCCACATTGAACAGGGACGAGGCCTGATCGACCTCGGCCGTCCCCTGGCCGTGGCATCTTCGAGCTGGCCGCACGGGCGCTGGCGGATCGAGCTGGCCGGGGAGGCGAACCACGCCGGCACCACCCGGCTGCAGGACCGTCACGACCCGATGCTGGAACTGGCCATCACCGTGATGGCGGCTCGGGAGGCCGCTGGTGCCCAGGGGTGCGTGGCGACTGTGGGCAAAGTGCGGGTGGAACCCAACGGTGTCAACGCGATTCCCTCGCGAGTCACCGCCTGGCTCGACGCTCGAGGTCCGGACGAAGGCGGAGTTCGAGCCGTTGTGGAGGCTGTCGCGCGCGAGTCTGGCGTCATTCCCATCGAGGAGTCGTGGACACCCGAGACCGCATTTGACCCGTCGTTGGCGCAGCGGCTATCCGAGCTACTAGGCGAGGCGCCGATCCTGGCGACGGGCGCCGGTCACGATGCGGGGGTGCTGGCGGTGGCAGGGCTTTCGACCGCGATGTTGTTCGTCCGCAACCCCACCGGCATCTCGCACTCGCCGCTTGAGTTCGCCGAGCGAGAAGACTGCCACCGCGGTGTCGAGGCCCTCACCCGGGTCACCGAGGAGCTGGCCCGATGACCCCGGCTCAGCCAGACCCTCCGACGGGAGTGCGGCGCCGATGGTGGGCGGCATACGCCCTGCTCCCCACCGGCATTGCGCGGGACGTGACCTTCCAGGTTGCGCGGGGCCGCTTTTTCTCCGTCACCCCGAACACCCTGCCCGGCGATGCCACGGCCCTTCCCGGACTGGTCCTGCCGGGGCTAGCGAACGCTCACAGCCATGCCTTCCACCGGGCACTTCGCGGCCGGACCCAGGATGGGCGTGGCACCTTCTGGACCTGGCGCGAGCGGATGTATTCCGTTGCGGCGCAGCTGGACCCAGACTCCTATCTAGCCCTGGCCACCGCGACGTATGCCGAGATGGCTTTAGCTGGGATCACGGCAGTCGGAGAGTTCCACTACGTTCACCATGCTCCTGGCGGGGCTTCCTATGACGATCCGAACGCCATGGGCGAGGCCCTACGTCAGGCGGCCGCAGATGCGGGGATCCGCCTGACCTTGCTCGACACCTGCTACGTCGCCGGCGGGTTGAGCGCCTCCGGCCACAGACCGCTTGACGCGACCCAGAAGCGATTCAGCGACGGCGAAGCAGACCGCTGGGCGCAGCGCGTCTCGCGCCTGAAGGAGTCGGACGGGATGCGCGTCGGCGCCGCGGTCCATTCCGTCCGTGCCGTGCCACGCGATCAGCTAGGCACCGTCGCGGCGGCAGCGGCGGGTCAGCCACTGCACGTCCACCTCTCAGAGCAACCGTCCGAGAACGCGGCCTGTCAGGGGTTCTACGGCATGACCCCCACCGCCCTGTTGGACGTCGAGGGCGTCCTCGGTCCCTTGACGTCCGCGGTTCACGCGACGCACCTGGCCGACGAGGACATCGCCACATTGGGCCGCACCCGTACGACCGTCTGCTTCTGCCCAACGACTGAGAGGGATCTCGCGGATGGCATCGGCCCGGCCCGCAGGCTGCGTGACGGCGGCTCTCCACTCTCGCTGGGCTCCGACCAGCACGCCGTCATCGACCTGCTCGAGGAGGCTCGGGCGCTGGAGATGGACGAGCGGCTGGACTCGATGCAACGGGGCCGATTCAGCCTGGACGAGCTGTTGAAGGCAGCTTCTCGACACGACAGCCTGGGCTGGGACGACGCCGGCAGGCTCGAGGTCGGTGCCCGTGCGGATCTCGTCGCCGTTCGACTCGACAGTACTCGAACGGCCGGAAGCGCGCCGCAACAGATCATCATGACGGCCACCGGCGCTGACGTTGACACCGTGATCGTGGACGGCAGGACAGTGGTTTCCGGTGGCCAACACCTGCTCGGCGACGTGGGAACGCTGCTACAGAAGGCGATTGAGCCATTCTGGGAGGGCTCATGACGGCAACCCTGATCGCTGGCATAGCAGAGCTCGTGACCAACGACGAGCTGCTCGACGGCGCCGACCAGAGTGAGCGCCTTGGCCGCCTGAGCGATGCTGCCGTCGTCGTGCAGGACGGGGTCATCGCGTGGGTCGGCCCAGTTGCGCGTGCCCCAGAGGCAGACGAGCGACGAGATTTGGGCGGTCGGGCGGTCGTTCCAGGGTTCGTGGACTCGCACTCCCACCTCGTCTTTGCGGGGGACCGCTCTGCTGAGTTCGCCGCCCGGATGACCGGTGTCCGGTATGACGGCGGCGGCATCGTCAACTCGGTCAACGCGACACGGGCTGCCACCGATGACGAGCTTCGCAACCTTGTCGGCTCGCGGGTGGCCGAGATGCGCGCCCAGGGTACGACCACCGTCGAGATCAAAAGCGGTTACGGCTTCACCGTGGAGGATGAGGTGCGGTCCTTGCGCATCGCCTGCGAGTTCACCACCGAGACAACGTTTCTCGGCGCGCACGTGGTGCCGCCTGAGTTCTTGGGCAGGCGGTCCGACTACATCGAGCTGATCATCGGTGAGATGCTCTCGGCCTGCGCTCCTCACGCCCGGTGGATCGACGTGTTCTGTGAGCCGCACAGCGCGCACGCCTTCACCGAGGACGAGGCGCGGGTCGTGTTGGCCGCAGGTCGAGACGCCGGTCTCGGCCTGCGGGTGCATGGCAACCAGCTCGGCAACGGTCCTGGGGTCCGCCTCGCCGTCGAGCTCGGCGCCGCAAGTGTTGACCACTGCACGTTCCTGTCTGAGTCCGACATCGAGGCGCTCGCCGGAGCCTCAGGGACCACCGTGGCGACGTTGCTGCCTGCCGTGGAGTTCTCGACCCGCTCGCCCTACCCGAACGCACGGCACCTGCTCGACGCGGGCGTGAGTATTGCGCTCGCCACCGACTGCAACCCCGGCACGTCCTACTCGTCGTCGATCCCGTTCGCCATCGCACTGGCAGTCCGTGAGATGGGCCTCACTCCGGGTGAGGCCCTGCGTGCAGCAACCGTCGGCAGTGCCAAAGCATTGCAGCGCAACGACATCGGGGTGATCCGGACCGGAAATCGGGCGGATATGACGGTGCTTGCGGCGCCGTCATATCTCCACCTGTCCTACCGTCCTGGCGTCCCCATCGCCAGCACCCTCGAGCTGGTGGCCGAACATTGAGCAGAGACCAGGAGCCGGATCCTCATCCTGAT
Organism: Actinomycetales bacterium; assembly: GCA_038236365.1. Classification (GTDB taxonomy): domain Bacteria; phylum Actinomycetota; class Actinomycetes; order Actinomycetales; family Dermatophilaceae; genus UBA4719. The sequence continues at coordinate 44,667 of JBBRZV010000014.1, forward strand.
GACGGGGACATCGTGCGATTCGCCGAGCTCCCCCTGGCGCCCTGGCGTAATGGCGCCGGCGTCACTCGTGAGGTCGCGGTTGATGGCTCCGGTGGGCAGGACTTCGAGTGGCGGATCAGCATCGCAGACGTCAACGTGGCCGGTCCGTTCTCAGCCTTTCCCGGCGTCGACCGCAGCATCACACTTCTCGATGGCGAGCGGATGGATCTCCTGATCGACGGGTTAGAGCAGGTCCTCGGTCCGCATGAGACGCTGACCTTCGACGGGGGAAGCCAGACTTCCTGCACCCTGCCTTTCGGTCCGACGCGTGACCTCAACGTCATGACGCGCCGGCGCCGGCGATCGGCGGTTGTCGCCACCGCGGACCTTTCGGAAACCCTGCCGATCTCAGTTGCGGTCAACGAGGTTCTGCTCCTTCTGTATGGTTTGGCGATCGTCAGGAGCGAGGACGGTCGCCGAGCCGTGCTCCGCCCGTTGGATGCAGTGCGTCCGACCGGTCCGGTCATCAGACAGGTGACGGGGTCAGGGCGGGTCGCCGTGGTTCTGATCCAGAGCCCCGGCCGGGCCATGCAGCAGGTGTACCCGTCGAAAGCGGACCTACAACAGGGCCAGTAGCGATGTCGGGCGTTCGACGCAGTCGGCGACGAACCGCAGGAACCCGCCTGCTGTGCCACCGTCGCACACCCGGTGGTCGAATGTGAACGACAGCTGAGCCACCTTGCGCAGCGCCAACTGCCCCTCGTATGCCCACGGACGGTCGATGATCCGGCCGATACCCAGCATGGCGGCCTCGGGGTAGTTGATGATCGGTGTCGAACCGTCCACTCCGAACACCCCGTAGTTGTTCAGGGTGAACGTTCCTCCGGTCATCTGCGCGGGGCCGAGGGCACCATCGCGGGCCAGATCGGTCAGCTCACGCAGGGCGGCCGCAAGCTCGGCAGTGGTCATCTCGCCCGCGCCATGGACGACGGGCACCATGAGCCCGCGCGGCGACTGTGCCGCGAAGCTCAGGTTGATGTCTCGCAGCTGTACCAGCTCCTGGGCCTCAATGTCGACGCGAGCGTTGAGCTCGGGGAACTTCTTGAGGCCCGCAACGCTGATCCGAGCCAACAACGCCAGCAGGCCGATAGCGGCTTCGGGGTTGACAGCCTTGATCTCCTCTCTGGCGGCCATCAAGGAGGTCGCGTCGACGTCGACCCACGTCGTGACGTCTGGTATCTCGCGACGACTGATGGTCATCTTGTCGGCGATCAGCTTGCGCACACCGCGCAACGGGATCCGTATGTCGTCAGCGCGCTCCCGCGGGACCGCACCAAATGTGGCAGCCGGGTGGACGGACCGGAACGCGGCTTCCACATCGGCCCGGCGGATCACCTGCCCGGGCCCGTTAGGAGCCAACCCGGTCAGGTCGACTCCCGTGTCCTTGGCCAGTCTCCGAACGACCGGTGAGATGACCTTGAGCGCCAGGGCTGTTGCGGCGGCGGCGGGGGTTTCCGCCACGGCAGGCGCGGCGACCTCCACCGGCCGAGTCGCGGTCGCAAGCACAGTCGACGTCGCGGGCTTGGACAGCAGGGTGGCGTCAGACGTCACCCTGCGACGATGGCTCCGCTTTGACTCCGAGGTGCCGTATCCGATGAGGACTCTGCCGGAGCCGGATGCCTCGTTCGCGCCGATGGTGATCAACGGCTTTCCGACCTGCAGCACCGCGCCAACGACCCCGTGCAGGGTGGCGACGCGACCGGCGTACGGGCAGGGCAGGTCGACGCTGGCCTTGGCGGTCTCGACGGTCACCACGATCTGGTCAACCTGCACCTCGTCGCCTTCGGCAACGTGCCACTCGACAAGCTCGGCCTCGGTCAGGCCTTCACCCAGGTCGGGCAGCATGAACGTGCCGGTGGTGGAGTCGGAGAGGCTCACGCGCCAACCCCCGTCATGGCCGGGACGTCGCCATTGACGAACCGGGCGTCGGGCTGGTCATCCCACTGAAGTCTGGCGATCGCATCGAGGACGCGCTCGACCCCGGGGAGATGGAACTGCTCCAGCTTGGGAGGCGGGTAGGGAATGTCCAGTCCGGCAACGCGTAGCACGGGCGCGTGCAACGAGTGGAAAGCTCGCTCCTGCACGCGCGCCGCGATCTCTGCGCCGACACCCGCGAAGCCTTGTGCCTCTTGCACCACGACGCACCGCCCCGTCTTGCGCACAGACGCGACCACCGTCTCGTCATCGAAGGGCACGATCGTGCGGAGGTCGACGACCTCAACCGACCAGCCCTCGTCCTGGGCAGCGACCGCCGCTTGCATCGCGACATCAAGGCTCGGCCCGTAGGCCACAAGTGTCACGTCAGTGCCCGCACGGCGAACAGCGGCGCGACCGAAAGAGTCGAATGTCGTTGCGGCAGAGGCAGTTGCGATAGATCCCTTGGACCAGTAGAGCCGCTTGGGTTCCATGAACACGACGGGGTCCTGGTCGTTGATGGCCTCGCGCAGCAGTGTGTAGGCGTCCGCCACCGTCGCTGGCGTGACCACCTTCAGCCCCGCAGTGTGCGCGTAGTACCCCTCGCTGGAGTCGCAGTGGTGCTCAACGCCGCCGATGCCACCACCAAACGGGATGCGGATCACGAGAGGCAGGTTGACCCTTCCCGAGGTGCGATTGCGCATCTTGGCGACGTGGGAGGCGATCTGCTCGAACGCGGGGTATGCGAACGCGTCGAACTGCAGCTCGATGACGGGACGGAACCCGGCCATCGCCATACCAACGGCGAAGCCGACGATCCCGGCCTCGGCGAGCGGGGTGTCGAAGCAGCGGTCGTCGCCGAAGTCACGGGCAATCCCGTCGGTGACCCGGAAGACGCCACCGAGCGTGCCGACGTCCTCCCCAAAGACCAGGACGTTGTCGTCTGCCGTCATCGCGTCGCGAAGAGCGTGGTTGATCGCTCCGGACATCGTGACCTGCGGTGCCTCGGATGAGGCGGGCGAGGCCGGCGTTGATGCAGCAGTGACGGTCATCGTCCGGTCCCCTTTGCGTCGGTCTCTGCGTCAGCCTCAGCCTCAGCCTCAGCCTCAGCCTGTGCGTCGGCGTCGAGCTCGGCCTGCACCATCGCAGCCTGCTCGAGAAGCTGTGGCGTCGGCTTCGCAAACACGTTGGTGAACAAGGACATGGGGTCAAGAACCGGGTCAATGCTCATCCGGTCACGGACATCTGCGGCGAAAGCCTCGGCCGCCTGCGCCACCGACGCGACCACGTCGTCATCAACAACCCCCTCGCTCCTCAGCCACGCCTCCAGCCGGGCGATCGGGTCATGGCGGAGCCAGTCCTCGACCTCTTGCGAGTCGCGGTAGCGGGTTGCGTCGTCGGCGTTGGTATGGGCGTCCAGGCGGTAGGTATGCGCCTCGACCAGCACCGGCCCCTGGCCCGAGCGTGCGTGCGCGACCGCTTTGTTGAGCACCGCGAGCATGGCCATGGCGTCGTTGCCGTCGACCTGCTCTGATGCGATGCCGTAGCCAATCCCCTTGTATCCCAGGGACGGAGCGGCGGTCTGCTTCGAGAGCGGCACGCTGATGGCGTACTTGTTGTTCTGGACGAGGAACACCACCGGGGACTTGAACACGGCCGCAAAGTTGAGCGCCTCATGGAAGTCGCCCTCACTGGTGGCGCCGTCGCCGACAAAGGCCATGGCCACGGTAGGGCGCCCTCTTCGCTTCTCGCCGTACGCGAACCCCGCGGCGTGGACCAGCTGCGTAGCCAGCGGCGTGCATTGGGCGGCCGTCCGTGTCGACATCGGGTCGTAGCCGCAGTGGCTGTACCCGCGAGGCACCTCCAGGACCTGGATGGGGTCGAGTCCGCGAGTCACGAGGGCCATCGAGTCGCGGTACGTCGGGAACGCCCAGTCGCCCTCGGAAAGCGCCAACATGGACCCGATCTGGCAGGCCTCCTGACCGCGTGAGGGTGGGTAGACCGCGAGGCGGCCCTGCTTCGCCAGCGTCGTGGCCTGAATGTCGAACCGCCGGCCGATGACCATGGCCCGATAGGCGGCGAGGAGCTGCTCGTGGGACGGCTCGGCATAGTCGTCGGTGATCGCCTGGACCCGATGGCCCGTGTCGTCGAGGAACTGCACCGGGATGGGCGCAGGCATCAGGCCTCTCGAGAAGGGTCGATCGGCAGGCAGGGTCTGCGGCGGCGGCACGCTCAGGTTCGTCCTCACGGCATTGACCTCCAGGGCGTGGGCGGTGGCAATGGGCCCCTCAAAAGAGGTGACCGACGACCGATCTGGCACGTCATCGTCCCGCTACGAGCATTTCGTCGCAACAACCTCGGCAAATGAGAGACAATCGGTCTCATGGAAAGACAATGAACAGCCATCTGTCCACCCAGACCTCGCCGAGCTTCGCCGATGCCGGACGTTCGGCCAGACCCCTGGACGCAACCGACAGGCAGATCCTGCGCGAGCTCATCAGGGACGCCCGAACGTCGATCCGTTCTCTGGCCGAGACCGTCCACATCTCGCGCGCCAGCGCCTACTCGCGCGTGGGTCGTCTCGTGGACGACGGGGTGATCACCGGGTTCTCCGCCCAGATCAACCACGAGCGTGCGGGACTGGGGACATCTGCATACGTCTCGCTGACCATCGAGCAGAACTCATGGCCCGAGGTGTCTGCTCACCTGGGCCGGCTGCCTTACGTCGAGCACGTCTCGAGGCTCGGCGCGGACTTCGATGTCCTGGTTCTGGTGCGCGCGCCCGACAACGCCGCCCTCCGTGTCGTGGTCCTCGACCGCATCCAGGGCATCCCCAGTGTCCGTTCCACCCGCACCTGGCTGGTTTTTGACGAGTTCGAGGGCGCCGGTGCCGACTGGGACGTAACCTGAAGTCGTGAGCACTGACAGGCCATGGGACGACAGTGTCGACAGCCCGCCGGATCGGCACCTGGTCGAGATCGCACACGCCTGCTTCGACTTCGCGCGCGCAGGCGACACGGCACGGCTGCGAGCCTATGTCGAGCAAGGAGTGCCGGCGAACCTCACCGATGCGGTGGGTAACACGTTGTTGATGCTGGCCGCCAACAACGGGCACGCGGAAACGGTCAGCGCACTGGTGGCCCTGGGGGCCGACCCCGACCGCACCAACGACCACGGGCAGAGCCCGCTGGCCGGATCGATCGTCAAGGGGGAGGACGACGTGGCCCGTGTGTTAGTGGCCTCCGGAGCCGACCCGGACGTGGGCACCCCGAACGCCCGCGCGACCGCGCAGATGTTCGACCGGACCGATCTCCTCTCGCACGCTTCGTAGGTGTGCGACTTCTGGTGCCGCACGCTCCCTAGGTTTGCGGGTGGTCGGGCCGCACGCTCCCTAGGTTTGCGGGTGGTGATGGGTCTCGTGGCGGCCGGTTGCGACCCGTCCTAAGTCGTGGGCTGGCTCTGGAGCGCCTTTGGCAGGTGGCCAGCCGACTTCGTGTAGTACGCCGCTGCCTTGCGGGTGGCCAGCAACCGGGCCACACCGATGACAGCGCCCGAGGCCACCGCCCAGCCGACAGCCTCCGGCCATGACACCTCGGGGTCCTCGGGGTTGGCCGGCGGCGGGTTGCCGGTTGCCGAGGTCCAGCCGCGGGTGATGAGCCGCCTGGCCACGCCACTGGCGCCGATCGCGGCACCAGCTCCCAGGAACTTCCAGACCAACGCGCCCACGACGACCTCCTGCGGGATTCTGGCTATGCGTCTCATTGCCGGCCCGCGGTCCCGAGCCTGCCACGCCGACCGGTGTATCGTCATCCCCGTAACAACAGGGGAGCGCCCTAAAGCGCTGAGAGTGCGGTTCGCCGCAGACCCTCGAACCTGCTCCGGTTCGCACCGGCGAAGGAAGTTGAGAATCTCAGGTGTGCGCTCGCCATACTCCTGCTGCGCTCCGGCACGGCAGGTCGGTATGACGAGTGCGCGCGTCCCCGAGGCATCCAGCCATACGGATTCCACGGGAAGAGGAACCAGCAGTGACCGCACAAGACTTCACCAAAGCCCCACCGCCGCGCGATCGCGCCCCGAGGACGGGACCAGGCACCCGCCTTGCTACCCGCCCCCTGATGCGCTGGCGAGGCGTCGACCTGATCACCGCAGCCATGCTCGCCGTGGCGTTCGGCGTGATGTTCTGGGGCTTCGACACCTTCATCTACCCGATCCTGACGACCGCAACTGCGGGCTTTCCCCCCGTTGGTGAGCTCATGCTCGGCGTCTGGCTGGTCCCCGCGGTCGTCGGTGCGCTGGTCGTCCGTCGACCCGGCGCAGCCGTGTTCACCGAGCTCGTGGCTGCCAACGTCGAGCTCTTCCTGGGCAACAAGTGGGGCGCTGCCGTCCTGCTGTCCGGGGTGCTCCAGGGCCTTGGCGTCGAGCTAGCCGTGGCGCTGTTCCGGCATCGCCGCTTCGGACTGGCGGTGGCGGTCCTGGGTGGCACCCTGTCCGCTGCCTTCGAGATCGTCTTCTACGAGTGGTACTCCTACGTCGCCGGGTACTCCACCGCCTGGAAGGCCATCTACCTGGCATGCGGCATGGTCTCTGGGGCCATCATCGCCGGGGGCGGCGGCTGGGCTCTGGTGCGCGGACTGGCCCGGGCAGGGGCCCTGAACGCCTTCCCTCCGGGTCAGGCAGCCCGTGAGTCAAACCTCGTCTGAGGGCCTGCTCGCCGAGGGTCCGCACATGGCGAATGGTGCGCTCGTAGAGGTGCGTCACCTCAGCTGGCGTCCCTTCGGTCGCAAGGAGCCGGTGCTCTCTGGCATCAGCCTGCGCATCGAGGCGGGTTCCCGGGTGCTCCTGGCCGGGCCCAGCGGGTCGGGCAAGTCCACGCTGCTGCGCGCCTTGGCCGGAGTTCTGACGACGACCGAAACGGGCGACCTCAGCGGCTCAGTCCTGATCGACGGCTCGCCACCGGCGGGCTCATCGGTCGGCCTGATGATGCAGGATCCTGGGGATGCGCTCGTGGCTGGACGAGTAGGCCGCGACGTAGCCTTCGGCCCCGAGAACTTCGGTATGCCACGGAGCGAGATCTGGTCGCGGGTACGGTCGGCATTGGCCTCCGTGGGGTTCCCGTATGACGAGGACCACCCCACGTCTGCACTCTCAGGCGGCGAAGCGCAACGGCTGGCTCTGGCCGGAGTTCTGGCGCTGACCCCAAGACTGGTACTGCTGGACGAACCGACCTCGATGCTCGACCCCTCGTCCGCGGCGGTGGTGCGCGGGGCGATCCTGTCCGCTGTGCGTTTTTCCGGTGCGACCTTGGTGATGGTTGAGCACCGGCTGTCGGACTGGGTGGGCGAGGTGGATCGCCTCGTGGTGCTGGACCGGACCGGCCGGATCAGCGTTGACGGACCGGTGGCCGCCACTCTGGCCACATCGGCGGACTCGTTGGCGGCCCAGGGCGTCTGGGTGCCCGGGGCTCCGCCTCCGCGTCCGTTGGACGTCGCACCCGAGCTGTGTGCTCCGACGCCGGGCACCACGACGCCAGGCACCACGACGCCAGGCACCACGACGCTCAAGGGGCCAACCGGAAGTGCCCGGATGCTCACTGGGGATGTTGATCGCGACCTGCTGGTGTCGGCGGAGTCGGTCTCCGTCCTCCGCAAGCCCCGGGCGTCGGTCATGTCCGCAAACCGCGCGGCGACCGCAGTTCAGGCCTTGCTGGACGTCACCGCAACTGTCAGCGGGGGCGAGATTGTCGCCGTGGTCGGCCCCAGTGGTTCGGGCAAGTCGACCCTCACGTCCCTTCTCGCTGGGGTCGACGCACCCAGCGAGGGCATTGTTCGTGCCAGCGACACCCTACTGTCCGGCCTGAACGTGGGCTTCGGCAGGCGTGCGGGCGGCGGGATCGGCCCGAGCGTCCCAAGTCCCCTCATGCGCTGGAGCTCAGGGACGTTGGCCAGCAGGTTTGGATGGGTGCCACAGCAGGCTGAGCACGCTGTTGTTGCCCGCACTGTCCGCGGAGACGTTCTCTCGACCAGTCGGCTGCTGGGTCTGGATGAGCGCGCTGCCGGAGCACGGGCCGACCGCCTCCTCGCAGTGCTCGGCCTTTCGGCGCTTGCCAACACTGACCCGCATCATCTGTCGGGTGGTGAGCAACGGCGCCTGGCGCTGGCCGGTGCCATCGCCCACGGACCTTCGGTTCTGGTCCTTGACGAGCCGAGCGTCGGTCAGGACCGTCTGACGTGGTCGGCAGTCGCGGGGGCGGTTCTTGGCGCCCGGGCAGCTGGGATGGCAGTCGTTGTGGCCACCCACGATCCGCTGTTGATTGACCTGGCCGATCGGCGAGTCACGTTGCAGGCTGGGCGGATCATCGACCCCGCGATCGGGGCGGGAAATGCCTCGGGGCCGGACACGCGAGTTTCGCCGCAGGGCACGGCAGCTGCCCCTTCGAGCGTGCCGCGCACGACACCTCCTGGCGTCGAGTCGGCACGGATCATCAGTCCATCCCGATCCGGGGTCCTGTGGTCAGGGCTCGCTGGCCGGGCCGGGCCGCTCTCGTTGCTCCTGGCTTCGATCGTTCTGGTGCTCGGAGCGCCATTCATCTCCGACCTGCGCACCGCCGTGATCGCCTTTGGCGTCGAGATCGTGATGGCTCCAGTCGTGTTGGGCATCGGCCGACCGAGCTGGCGCAGACTACTTCCCGGCCTGTTCGCAGTCGCCTCGGTCTCCTTCTCGAACTGGCTGCTCAGCCCGGGGCACGAAGTATCCACCGGTGCACTGGCCGGACTTCGGGTCGCGTTCTTCGTGCTGCCCGGTGTGCTGCTCGCTTCGCGCATCGACCCTTCGGCACTGGGCGATCACCTGGCTCAACGGCTGAGGCTCCCGGGCCGTCCAGTCGTTGCGGCGGTCGCAGCACTGCACCGGTTCGAGAGCCTGGGTGAGCAGTGGGACCAGCTCGCTCGTGTCCGACGGGTGCGCGGCCTGGGTCCGGGTCGCTCGCTCCTGAGTCGTGGGCGCCACATCGCCGCGCTGACCTTTGGCCTGCTCATCCAGACCCTTCGCCAGGCCGGACGGATGGCGGTCGCGATGGAAGCGCGCGGCTTCTCGCCCGTCGCCGCGACGGCGGCCGGCCTCCCGGCCCCTCGTAGAACCTGGGCCGAGCCGGCACCCTGGCGACCCGCCGACTCACTGATGCTGGCGCTGGGACTCGCAGTGGCCGGCATACCCCTGTTGCTCTCCCGGCTCTAGCCCCCAGATTGGGCTGCCCTCCGGCCCCGGCCCTGGCCGTGTCACGGCTTCAGCCTCGTTGTGAGCCGCTGGGCCGGCGTGGCCCTATATCACCCCTTACGGGGGGTTCGTTCCTATTGTGTAGTTCCGGCGCTACTGTGAGCCCGCGGGGGGAAAGACCCTTCCCGGCCACCCAGATGAGCAGGAGCCTCATGTCCCTATCACGCAGTCGTCGCGTTACCGGAGTCCTCGCCGCGGTGCTGGCCGGCGCTACCGGGGTGGTGATGACAGGCGGTGCCTCCCAGGCTGCGCCGAACCGTCCCACGGCGCCGCACGGGCCAATGATGAACATCCAGATCCTGTCGTTCAACGACTTCCATGGGAACCTCGAGGGCCCAACTGGGTCCAGCGCAAACATCGTGACCGATCACGCGCTCAGCACCAGCACCGCCGGCGTCACGACGGCGGCGAACGTGAATACCGTCGCGGGAGGTGTCGAGTACCTCGCTACGCACCTACGTGACGCGCGCAAGGGCCAAGCAAACTCCGTCACCGTCGCGGCCGGCGACATCATCGGTGCCTCCCCACTACTGTCGGCCGCGTTCCACGACGAGCCCACCATTGAGGCGATGAACGCACTCGGACTCGAGGCCACCGCGGTCGGCAACCACGAGTTCGACGAGGGCTACAAGGAGCTCCAGCGTATGCAGCAGGGCGGCTGCCTGCCCGACGGCGACGGCGTGAACAACCAGAACTCCTGCGCGGCAGGCACCTTCACCGGCGCGAACTTCCATATCCTCGCGGCCAACGTCAAGTACGCGGGCACCAACAATACGATCCTGCCGTCGTACTGGGTCAAGGACTTTGGTGGCGCCAAAATCGGCTTCATCGGCATGACGCTGAAGGAGACCCCGAGCATCGTCACTCAGGCCGGTATCGCGGGCCTCGACTTCACTGACGAGGTCAAGACGGCTAACGCGCTCGTGCCCGTTCTGCGCGCGCAGGGTGTTAAGGCGATCGTCGTGCTGGTCCACCAGGGCGGCACACCGGCGGTGCAGCAGTGGGTCGGACCCGATGGCAAGACCTACGGCGTGAACTCCACGTACGACTACACGTGCGGTGGAGGCGGAACGCTCGCCAGCGACTCGGCCATCCTGCCGATCGCGGCCAACCTCGACCCGCAGATCGATGTGATCATCTCGGGGCACACCCACCAGCCTTACGTCTGCAACGTGCCTGACCCCAGTGGCCAGCAGCGTCTGGTGACCTCGGCGTCGTCGTTCGGTCGGCTGTTCACCGAGACCAACCTGAGGTTCAACACCAAGTCGCACGACATCATGCGTGAATCGGTCAAGGGCACCAACATGATCGTGAGCCGGGACGTGACCAAGGCGGCCGACGAGACCTTGATTATCAACACCTACAAGACTTTGATCGCGCCGATCGCCAACAGGGAGCTGGGCAAGATCACGGCAACACTCACCCGGTCACCGTTGGCCGAGTCCACCCTTGGCGACCTGATCGCCGACGCGCAGGTCAATGATCCGTCCGTGGTCACTGGTGGCCAGACTCCGGTCGTCGCGTTCATGAACCCAGGCGGCATCCGTGCTGACCTGGGCTTCCCCAAGACGGATCCGCCGGAGACCGTCGATGGCATCGTCCGTTACGAAGAGGCCTTCACCGTGCAGCCGTTCAACAACTACCTGGTCTCGATGAATCTGACCGGCGCCGACATCTGGAGCCTGCTGGGGCAGCAGTGGTCGGGCAGTAACGCCAGCAGCATCAAGTTCCTGCAGGTCAGCAACGGCCTGCACTACACGGTGACGGGCACCGGCACCGCGAGGACTGTCACGGCGCTCACCATCCAGGATCCGGCCACCAAGAGCTACCTTCCGGTGGCTAACGATGGCTCCACGACCTATCGCATCGTGACGAATAACTTCCTCTCCGATGGTGGCGACAACTTCCCGGCGTTCAAGAATGGCACCGGCAAGTACTTCGGAGGCCTCGACATCGACGGCTTCGCGGTCTACCTGCCGACCGTCTCGCCATACACCGCGTTGCCGCTGGATCGCATCGCCCAGCAGTAATCCCGACGGCATAGCCGGCTGCGCCGCAGATCGCCTGGAGACAGGCCGATCTGCGGCGCACTTGCGTTCGGTGGCGAGGGTCAGGTTGCGATCTGACGAGGCTGGCCTTGCTGCAGAGGCCTTTTCGTGCTCGATCGAGGGCTCACGTGCCCGAAAGAGAGCCATATCCGGTGCCTGGGAACAATCGGCTTGTTGTGTAAGTTGAGTCTGATAGGCGCAAGATTGCATAGCGTCGGCTTGACAACTCAGGTCGACGGGAGCAGATTGGGCGACGAAGCACGACATGGGCGGTATCAAACCCAGCATCAGACGGGCGCAGCGAAGCTCACCCGAACAACTCGTCATACAGGAGACAAGAAATGGCACGTGCGGTAGGCATCGACCTCGGCACCACGAACTCGGCAGTCGCCGTCCTCGAGGGCGGCGAGCCCACGATCATCGCGAACGCGGAAGGCGGGCGCACAACCCCGTCGGTCGTCGCGTTCACCAAGAGCGGTGAGGTCCTCGTCGGCGAGATCGCCAAGCGGCAGGCCGTCACCAACATCGACCGGACCATCCGCTCGGTCAAGCGCCAGATCGGCACTGACTGGTCCCGGAAGATCGACGACAAGTCGTACACCGCGCAGGAGATCAGCGCCCGCATCCTGCAGAAGCTCAAGCGCGACGCCGAGGCCTACCTGGGTGAGTCCGTCACGGATGCCGTGATCACCGTCCCGGCGTACTTCGACGACGCCCACCGTCAGGCCACGAAGGAAGCCGGTGAGATCGCGGGCCTCAACGTCCTCCGGATCATCAACGAGCCCACCGCGGCCGCGCTGGCCTATGGGCTGGACAAGGGCAAGGAGGACGAGCTGATCCTCGTCTTCGACCTCGGTGGTGGCACCTTCGACGTCTCACTCCTTGAGGTGGGCAAGGACCCCGAGGACGGCTTCTCGACGATCCAGGTCCGGGCCACCAACGGTGACAACAAGCTCGGCGGGGACGACTGGGACGAGCGCATCGTCAACCACCTCGTCACGACCGTCAAGAACACCAGCGGCACCGACCTGGCCAACGACAAGATCGCCATGCAGCGTCTGCGCGATGCTGCCGAGCAGGCCAAGAAGGAGCTCTCCACCGCGACGAGCACCAACATCAGCCTCCAGTACCTCTCGATGTCCGAGAACGGCCCGATCCACCTCGACGAGACCCTGACCCGTGCGCAGTTCGAACAGCTCACCTCCGACCTTCTCGAGCGCGTCAAGGCCCCGTTCCGCCAGGTCATCAAGGATGCCGGCATCAACCTCACCGAGATCGATCACGTTGTCCTTGTTGGTGGTTCGACCCGCATGCCGGCCGTCTACGACGTCGTCACCGCGCTCACCGGCGGCAAGACACCCAACAAGGGCGTCAACCCCGATGAGGTCGTCGCGGTCGGCGCGAGCCTGCAGGCCGGCGTCCTCAAGGGCGAGCGCAAGGACGTGCTTCTGATCGACGTCACCCCGCTCTCCCTGGGTATCGAGACCAAGGGTGGCCTGATGACCAAGCTCATCGAGCGCAACACGGCCATCCCGACCAAGCGTTCGGAGGTCTTCACCACGGCCGACGACAACCAGCCGTCGGTCCTCATCCAGGTGTTCCAGGGTGAGCGCGAGATCGCCCAGCACAACAAGGGTCTGGGCACCTTCGAGCTCA
>JBBRZV010000015.1:0-55218 GCA_038236365.1 Actinomycetales bacterium
CACCGGCTACCAGTTCTGGATGGGCATCGACCGTCCGAGCCCGGATCACGCCAATGCCAAGGTCATCTACCTGATCAGCTCGCACCTGGAGGCGGGGCACTACTTCAACCCGCACGCGCAGCGCATCATCGAGGCACGAGCCAACGGCGCCAAGGTCATCGTCCTGGACACTCGCCTGTCCAACACCGCCACCCACGCCGACTACTGGCTCTCGCCGCACCCCGGCAGCGAGGCAGCGATCAACCTTGCGGTGGCCCGCCACCTGATCACCACCGGTCGCTACAACCGTGACTTCGTCCGCCGTTGGTGGAACTGGTCGGAGTATCTGCAGACCTGCTGCCCTGAGCTGCCGCAGACTTTCGAGGCCTTCGAGACGGAGCTGGCCCGGATCTATGACGAGTTCACCTTCGACTACGCGGCAAGCGAGTCAGGCATCGATGCCGCAACGCTTGCCGAGATGGCTGAGGTCGTCGCGAAAGCGGGCACCCGGTTCTCATCGCACAGCTGGCGGTCAGCAGCCGCCGGAAACCTCGGCGGCTGGCAGGTGTCGCGCACCCTGTTCCTGATCTCGGCCCTCCTGGGTGCGGTCGCCACCGAGGGAGGCACGTTCCCCAACGCCTGGAACAAGTTCGTGCCCAGACCGATTCATACCCCTCCCCATCCGGGGGTGTGGCAGGAGCTGAGCTGGCCGCTGGAGTACCCGCTGGCCCAGAACGAGCTGTCGTTCCTGTTGCCGCACTTCCTGAACGAAGGCCGGGGCAGGCTCGACACCTACTTCATTCGCGTCTACAACCCGGTCTGGACCAACCCGGACGGGCTGTCGTGGGTGGAGGCGCTCACCGACCCGGACAAGGTGGGCTGTTTCGTCGCGCTCACGCCGACCTGGAGCGAGTCCGCCTACCTGGCTGACTTCGTGCTCCCGATGGGCCACAGCTCTGAACGCCACGACACCCATTCCTATGAGCAGTACGACGGACAGTGGGTGGGCTTCCGGCAACCCGTGCTGCGGGCAGCGCGGGAACGTCTTGGCGAGGTCATCACCGACAGCCGGCAGGTCAACCCAGGAGAGGTCTGGGAGGAGAACGAGTGGTGGGTCGAGCTGTCCTGGCGGATCGACCCTGACGGCAGTCTCGGTATTCGCAAGTACCACGAGTCACGTGCCAACCCGGGCGAGAAGCTCACTGTTGAGGAGTACTACAGCTGGATGTTCGAGAACTCCGTCCCCGGCCTGCCCGAGCGCGCCGCGAGCGAAGGGATGACCCCGCTGCAGTGGATGCGCCGCTACGGCGTGTTCGAGATTGCCAAAGGCATCGGCGCAGTCCACGACCAGGAGATACCGGCCGACGAGCTGCGTGATGTCGATGTCACCCCGCTGGGACGCGTGTATACCGCCGTACCCAAGCCGGAGGGTCCCAACGTCGTGCCCCTCGGCGCGCCCGAGCCTGACGCACAAGGACGTCGCGCCGTCGGCGTGCAGATCGACGGAGTAGTCCGACGTGGCTTTCCCACTCCCTCGGGCAAGCTCGAGTTCTACTCATCTACGCTGGCCGGCTGGGGTTGGCCGGAGCACGCCTTGCCGGGATACATCAAGAGTCACGTCCATCCCTCCGTCCTCGAACCGGATCAGATGGTCCTCATGTCGACGTTCCGACTCCCGACCCAGATCCATACTCGCTCGGCCAACTCGAAATGGCTCGACGAGATCGCCCATACCAACCCGGTGTGGATCCACCCCCGTGACGCAGCGCGCCTGGGTGTGAAGCGCACGGGTGACCTGGTCCGGGTGCAGACCGACATCGGGCACTTCGTGGCCAAAGCCTGGATCACCGAAGGGATCCGACCGGGCGTTGTGGCCTGCAGCCACCACATGGGCCGCTGGCGCCCTGCCAGTCAACCCGAGGGCATCGGGGCAATGATGGCGACGGTCGACCTGCAACACCGGGACGACCAATGGTCGATGAAGCGGCTGAAGACGGTGGGGCCGCATGCCAGCAGCGATCCCGACACCCAGCGAATCTGGTGGAGCGACACTGGAGTGCACCAGAACCTGACCTTCCCGGTGCATCCTGACCCGATATCCGGGATGCACTGCTGGCACCAAGCCGTGCGTGTGGTCCCAGCCGGCCCAGGCGATTGTCACGGCGACATCGCCGTCGATGCCGCCAAAGCCCGCGAGGTGTACGCGAAGTGGCTCGAGATGACCCGGCCTGCCGGCCAGGTCTCACCAGACGGTTTGCGTCGCCCGAAATGGCTGATGCGACCTCTCAAGCCGAGCGCCGCCGCGTTCGTCATCCCGAAGTCCTGAGGCCGTCGCGCGTGTCGTCAACCGCTGGCTCGACGCAGGGAACCGGCACCGAGGCGACGTCCAACCCGTCAACCGCCCGCTGGGAGCTGCTGCGCGCTCTCGGAGCCGCCCTCGTCACCCCGCCACCGGCGAACGGGCAGGTGGCCCTGGCTCTGGGGCTGCCGGTGTTCACCGGGGTCGACCACACCGACGCCTTCGTCCTCAGCGCTCCACCGTACGCGGCGATCCATCTCGGACCGCAAGGCAAGCTCGGGGGCGAGGGGCTGGACCGGGTGGCCGGGTTCTGGCGCGCCCTCGGCCTCGTGCCACCAGAGGATGCCGACCACCTCGGGGTGCTGCTCATGCTGTACGCCGAGCTGGGTGAGGCCGAGACGGCCACGAGCACCCAGCGCAGTCGAGCCCAGCTACACGCCGCTCGGGTGGCCTTGTTCCACGAGCACGTGTGGAGCTGGGCCCCCGGCTACCTTGCCGCGATCCTCGCCCTCGAGATCCCCTCCGCATCTGCCTGGGCCGCTCTGACCCTGGAGACGTTGCTGCATGAGACGACCGAAATCGATCCGCCGGGTAAGTTCCCTCTCGCGTTGAGGACCGCTCCAGTCGGTCTGCAGCCCTCAGACTCCTTCGATGAGCTGCTCGACATCATGGTCGCGCCGGTCAGGTCGGGCATCATCCTCACTCGTCGCGATCTGGGCCAGACCGCGGCCGCGCTGGGGGTGGGATATCGCCATGGCGAGCGCCGCTACACGCTCAAGGCGATGCTCGAGCAGGACAAGCCGGCAACCATGCGATGGCTCGCCAGGCACGCCCGCTCCTGGTCAAGGCACCATCGCTGCATGGACTGTGGATGGTCGTGCGATCCAAGCGGGTGGTGGTCACAGCGTGCACAGGCGACCGCGGACGTTCTTGACGCCATCGCCGAGCGTGCGTCCGGCTGACCTACTCGCTCGACCAGGGTCAGCCCGTGGCCGCGTTGCCGAGCACGCCGCGGTCGGCTAGGTCCTCGGCGAGGAACTCACGCAAGAGATCGACTGCCTGCACGATCTTTGGGCTGCGCAGGGAGTAGTAGACATTGGTGCCTGTGCGTTGCGCACTTACCACACCCCGGTCGCGCAGCACCGCCAGGTGCTGGCTGGCGTTGGACTGGCTGATCCCGATCGCCTCGCAGAGATCCCCCACAGCCCTGGGCCCGTCGCGCATCTCGTTGATCAGCATAAGTCGCTTCGGGTCCGCGATTGCCTTGCATATGCGTGCATGCAGCTCACGGAACTCAGCTGCCGTCGCGGAGTCCATGACATCTCCCTCGTTTGCCGTCCTGACGTGCTGCTGGAGAAGTGTAGACCGGACGGGCGGACTTCATCGCGTGGTCAGCAGCAGAACCCCGAACGCCGCCCCGGACAGCCCGACGACAGCGAGCGTGAGCGCCAGGATCATCCTAGGCGCCGCCACGGGCGACACTCCCTCCCGAACTCGCCGAACCGACGCCGAGTAGCGTCGCTCGGTGGCAAGCAGCAGCCAGAGGGCAACGGCAATGCCTATCGCGCCCGGGATCTGCCCCAGCCTCTGGCTGTTGGCCGCGTGCAGCATCAAAGCGGAGAAAGCGGTGAGGGTCAGCGCGGTGCGCTGCCAGGCGATCGACGTCCGCTCAGACTGCAGGCCGACGTCAGCGACCGGTTCAGGCGCACCACTGTTTTGCCTGACCAAACCTGTCACTTCCGGGACTCGAGGATGACGACGGCGAAAACAGCCACCACCACCACCGCAAGTGAGGCGGTGAGCAGGCGAGGCAGCAGCGACGGCGGCAGCGGTTGGCCCATCCGCATGGCACGTTCGTTGGCGTCCCAGTGGCGGTAGGAGCCGGCGGCGAGGATGCCTCCGAGCGCGACCAGGGTCAGGCCGATGGCATGTCGGGCACCACTCAGCCCGAAGCTGGGGACGAACTGGATGACCGCCACCCCGCCGGCCATCAGCGCCAGTGCCGTTCGGATCCAGGCCAGAAACGTGCGCTCGTTGGCCAGCGTGAAACGGTAGTCGGGGTCGACGCCCACATCGCGCAGGGCGGTGCGGGAGGGACGTAGCCCCGATGGGCGCGCTCTGCTCATCTCTTCATTGTGGTCGATGCCGCGCACTGGTTGCGACCCACGTCCAGGACGTCCAGCTCCTCGTCGGGCAGCACGCGGCCGGCATTGACAGCCCGGATCGTCTCGTAGCTGTCCGGAGCCGACGGCAGCGACCCGATGATCTCCTCGATGAAGCGCTCGATCGCCTTCTCGTTCATCAGCGTGGAGGTGAACACGTCAGCCACTGTGGTGGTGACCAGGCCGCCAGGTCCAATCTCCTCGCTGGTGGACCAGTGCGCCGGGGCGATGATCGTGTCAGGCGGGAGCGGGTGCAGCCGCTCATGCACGCTGTGGAAAAGGTCGCGGGCCAGGGACTCCGCCTGCCCAGTCAGGTCCGGACGGCCCAGTCCCCGCACGAACACCGTGTCACCGCTCATCAACAGCCGGTCGCCCACCAGAAGGGCTGTGGTCCCGGGGGTGTGGCCCGGTAGGTGCATCGTCATCGCCTGAAGGACGACCCTGCCGTCGCCATTACCTAGGTCGATGAGTTCCCCGTCGACCAGCGGACGGTTGGGGAACGGGAGGGGTGAGCCAGCATCCTCCGGCGGCAGGTGATAGACCGCCCCGGTAGCCTGCGAGAGCGCAGGCCCACCACTGATGTGGTCAGCATGCAGGTGGGTGTCGATGACGTGGGTGACGCGCATATCGTGCGCGGCGGCCAGCTCCAGATAGGGGTTGGTAACGCGGGCAGGGTCGACGACGACGCACGATCCGCCGGGCACACCCACGACGTACGACAGGCACGCCTTGGCCGGGCGCAGCAACTGCCAGGCCCGAATGCCGTTGGGCAGGCCGGGGATCTCCTTGGGCACGAGCAGTCGAGCCCACGCATCCGTGCCGCCCACGAGCGAACGCGTCCGCAGACCGAGCGTCTCGAACTCCTCAGCGACGAGCTCGGAGCCGTTGCCCTGTCCGCAGACGATCACGGCGCCCTCGGGAGTCTGCCCCGCGAGCTCGTCGAGTGCCTCGATGACGCGCCAAACCGGAATGTTGCTGGTCGGAACCGGCTGGCTGCCTTCGACCGCCCCGGATGCGTACTCGTCCGCGTTTCGAACGTCCAGGATCTGAGGTACAAGGCCTTGGGCGATCTCGGCGTAGAGCTCGGCCGCGGTAATGGTTGAACTCATCGGAACCTCCAGCGCTCGACGTGACAACGACGCATGCCGTAGAAACCTGAAGGGCCAGGCCTCTTGTCATATGCGTGCATGCGCATTTAGTGTTGCACGTCACACTCGGCGTCGTGTCGTAACGCTGTGAAAGGGGAGGTTTCAATGTCCGAGCATGGTATTGCAGCTGGCGGCGATGTCCGGGGGGGCGAGAACGAGTCGATGACCCTGGTTGCGTGGAGCGGTGACCTGGACAAGGTTTGGCCGGCTCTCATCCTGGGCTCCACGGGCGCGGCGTACGGCATGAACGTCACCATCTTCTTCACCTTCTGGGGGCTGTTCCCCCTGGTGCGTGATGACGTGCGCATCACCGGTGCCGATGCCATGACCAAGGCCCTGGCTGGCATGAACCGGCCAGGCATTGGTCACATGAAGCTGTCCAAGCTCAACATGGCGGGCATGGGCCCCTGGATGATGCGCAAGCTGGCCAGCGACCAGAAGGTCGCGCAGCCGCACGAGCTGATCGAGATGTGCCTGGAGCTCGGCGTCAACCTGTGGCCCTGTGAGATGAGCATGGACCTGCTCGGACTACGCAAGGACCAGCTGATTGAGGGTGTCGGCGAGCCCGTCGGTGCGGCTACTGCCTTGTCCGAGATGTCGAAGTCCAAGATCAACCTGTTCATCTGAGTTCGGTTCACCAGAGCCCGGTCCCATTGAGGAGCCAGCATGGAACTGCAGGTAGCCAAGACCATCGATGCCAAGGGGCAGAAGTGCCCTATGCCCGTCCTGCTCGCCGCGCGCGGGATCAAGGAGCTGTCCGCGGGGGAGGTGATGGTCATCGAGGCCACAGACGGGGGCTCACGCAGCGACATTCCGGCCTGGGCTCGCGATACCGGAAATGAGCTGGTCGAGAGCTCAAGCGAGAACGGTGTCCATCGCTACGTCATCCGCAAGACCTGATCGGCCCAGCCTACTGGGGCCCGCTCGGGCTCAGTGCGCAAAGTGACGGGTGCCGGTGAAGTACATCGTGATACCGGCACTCTGGGCGGCCTCGATGACCTCAGGATCGCGCATCGAGCCTCCCGGAGCGACAACGGCCCTGACCCCGGCGTCGAGCAGGACCTGAAGTCCGTCGGCGAACGGGAAGAACGCATCGGACGCAGCGACCGAGCCCATGGCGCGCTCGGCACCGGCGCGGGTCACCGCGAGGTGGCAGGAGTCTACCCGGTTGACCTGGCCCATGCCGATGCCGACGCTGGCGCCGTCCTTGGCCAGCAGAATGGCGTTGGACTTGACGGCGCGGATGGCCCGCCATGCGAAGGCGAGGTCTGCGGTCATCGCCTCGTCGGCGGGCTTGCCGCACACGAGCACCCACCGAGAGGGGTCATCGCCGCCCGTCTCACCCTCGACGACAGCATCGATGGTGTCTCGGGTCTGCATCAGGAGGCCACCGCTGACGGCCCGGAACTCCACGTCGCCAGCCGGGCGCTCGAAGCCCTTGGGCAGCTTCAGCAGTCGAATCGCCTTCTTGCGCATAAGGATCTCAAGCGCCCCCGGCTCGTAGTCCGGGGCGACGACGACCTCGGTAAAGACGCCGGCGACCTGCTCCGCCATCTCGACCGTCACGGGGCGATTGGTGGCGACGATGCTGCCGAAGGCCGACTGCGGGTCGCAGGCGTGCGCCCGACGGTGAGCCTCCGCAATGTCCGCACCAACTGCGATCCCGCAGGGGTTGGCGTGCTTGACGATCGCAACAGTGGCTTCGGGGTGGTCGTAGGCCGCGCGCTGGGCGACATCGGCGTCAATGAAGTTGTTGTAGGACATCTCCTTGCCGTGGAGCTGCTCGGCCGTGGCGATGCCGGGGAGGCCCTGGGAGAAGAGCGCGGCCTTCTGGTGCGGGTTCTCGCCGTAACGAAGGACCGTGGTCCTGGCCCACGTCATGCCGGCCCACGCCGGGAAACCAGTGCCGTCAGAGGTGTCGGCGAGAACGCTGTCCATCCAGCTGGCGACCGCCACGTCATAGCTGGCCGTGTGCATGAACGCCTCTGCCGCAAGGGTCTTGCGCTGTTCGAGCGTGAATCCGCCACCTCTGACTGCCACCAGCACCGAGCCGTACTCCGCGGGGTTGGTCACGATCGCGACGCTCGCGTGGTTCTTGGCCGATGCCCGCACCATCGAGGGCCCACCGATGTCGATCTGCTCGATGCACTCGTCCTGGGATGCGCCGGAGCTCACGGTGTCGCTGAACGGGTAGAGGTTTGAGACGACCAGGTCGAACGGCTCGATGCCGAGGTCACGCAGCTGAGCCAGGTGGTCGGGGTTGCGGGTGTCGGCCAGGATCCCGGCGTGGATGGTGGGATGCAGGGTCTTGACCCGGCCATCGAGGCACTCCGGGAAACCGGTCAGGTCCTCGACCCTGGTCACGGGCACCCCGGCATCGGCGATCCGCGCGGCAGTGGAACCCGTTGACACCAGGGCCACCCCGGCATCGTGAAGGCCTTGCGCCAGCACCTCAAGCCCGGCCTTGTCGTAGACGGAGATGAGGGCACGCCGAACGACACGCCTGCCGGAAGCCTTCGACTCGCTCACGAGATGGTGACCTTTCGCTGGTTGACGGTGAAACCATCGCGGACCATCCGGCCCACGAAGTCGACGAGCATCAGGCGCTCGGCAGTCTTGATCCGCTCGTGCAGGGCTTCTGCGGTGTCGTCGTCATGCACGCTGACGGCCGTCTGGGCCACGATCGGTCCGGTGTCGACACCGGAGTCCACGACGAACAGCGTGCATCCGGTGACTTTCACGCCGTAGTCCAGGGCTTCCTGCGGACCATGCATGCCGGGGAAGGATGGTGACAACGCCGGGTGTGTGTTGACCGTGGATCCGCCGAAGCGCGCCAGAAAAGCCTCCCCGGTCAGCTTCATGAAGCCGGCCAGGACCACCAGCGTCGGGCGGTATGCCGCCACCTGCGCTGTGAGTGCGGCGTCCCATTCCGCGCGGGTGGCGAAGTCGCCCACCCGGCATACGAAGGTGGGGATGTTGGCGCGGCGCGCACGGGACAGGCCCTCGATGTCGTCGCGGTCAGCGCCGACCGCTGCGATCCGCACCCCGTATGACGGGTCGGCCGTCGCGTCGATCAGGGCCTGGAGGTTGGTGCCCCCGCCGGAGGCCAGGACCACGATGGAGCCTGGGTGCGCCCCGTCGTCCTGCGTAGTCACCACGTTGGGAGACGATATCCGACGGCCGCGCGGGCGGACGAGTCAGCGTCGGGCAGCACGCAGGTGGCTGAGGCACACCACCACGGCTGCCCCGACCAGGAGCTCCCCCAGGACGGCGGCTCCGAACTCGAGCGACGGCGCCCCCACCCAGCCAAGGCGTCCGGCACCCAGTGAGCCGCCCGCCAGCTCGCTCGCGAGCGTCAGGACCAGGGCAGCGACCACACAGGCAGAGGCCGCAGTCTGTGCCTTCACCCGAAACGCGGAGAGCCGGGCCACGGACCGGAGGGCTCGCCATCCCACCAGCGCTCCGGCGGCAACTGGGACAAGCACGATGAGCCACATGTGCGGGGGCAGCGGGCCGGGGTCCGGGAGAGCACCCAGACCGGGAATCAGCGGCAACAGACCAGGGTTGGAGGAGAACCAGGTGATGGCGCTGCCGTCACCGAAGCCAAAGCCAGGACCTGCCATCCAGGACGCGGCCCAGAGCGCGACATTGGGCAGGAACGTGGCCTGTCCGAGACTGAGCACTCCGACCCCGACCGGGTCAGCGCCCAATGTGTCGTAGAGCCGGCCGATCTGGTCCAGATGCATGACGATCTGGGCCAGAGCCAGAGCCAGACCGGCCACGAAGATGGCGAACGCGCCCCAGAGCCCTGGCCGGATGGCGCGACGCAGAACGATCGACCGTCGGACCTCCAGCGCCGCCGTCAGGTCGGGCGCCAGGGAACCGAGGTCTCCCCGGAACTCAAACGCGAGGGCGAGCACGACGGAGACAAGACCCAGGACGGCCGTTCCCAGGAAGGAGCCAAGGACCGAGGCATGCAGGGGCTGGCGGGCCGTGAAGAGCGAGATCGCCAGGCCCACTGCGACATACGCGGAAGTGAAGGCAAGGGCCGCGTCGGCGACGTCGCGGCGTAGCCCTCCCCACCCCTTGAACCTCAGCGGGCGACCGTCGTCCAGCTGAATGGCGATGCGGCGGGCAGCCACCGTTGCGATGACGAGGGGGATGGCGGTCAAGAACCAGGGCATCAGCGAGATCGCGGCCGGACCCGAGCTCAGGTGTGCTCCGTTGGCCAGCAGCCAGGCACTGGAACCCACGGACAGCGCCTGGGTCCACTCGACAGTGCTCTGCGAGCTGGCGACCCAGGCGAGGACCGCGGGCAGTGCGATCGTCAACATCGACACCAGCGCCGCCGAGCCGCCGGCCATCGCGGAGCGCCACCGGAGGGGACCTCCAGCCAACGCGTTCGAGGGTTTTCGGGTCACAAAGGCGGTTCGCGTGCGATGGCGATCAAGCAGGCTCATGAGATGTCCATGGTCGCCGCTGACCACCCGATGACGGCACAGGACGCGCCGATGGAGCCGAGATTGCCCCGAAAGAGCTGCCCGGTCAGCCCAGCTTCTTCATGATCTCGCGCATCAGGTCGGCGGTGGCGGACGGCGTCTTGCCGACACTGACCCCGGCGGCTTCCAGGGCCTCCTTCTTTCCGGCGGCGGTGCCGGAGGAACCCGAGACGATGGCGCCAGCGTGACCCATGGTCTTGCCCTCAGGGGCCGTGAAACCCGCCACGTAGGCGACGACAGGCTTGGTGACATGGTCCTTGATGTATGCCGCGGCGCGCTCCTCCGCATCGCCGCCAATCTCGCCGATCATGACGATCGCGTCGGTCTCGTCATCGGCCTCGAACGCGGCCAGTGCATCAATGTGCGTGGTCCCGATGATGGGGTCGCCGCCGATGCCCACAGCCGTGGAGAACCCGTAGTCCCGAAGCTCGTACATCATCTGGTACGTCAAGGTGCCCGACTTGGAGACCAGGCCGACGCGACCGGGTCCGGCGATGTTGGCCGGGATGATGCCGGCGTCGCAGGCTCCGGGGCTGATCACCCCGGGGCAGTTCGGGCCGATGATGCGCGTGGTGCCGGCCTGTCGCGCGTAGGTCCAGAACTCGGCGCTGTCCTTGACTGCGACGCCCTCGGTAATGACGACAGCCAGCGGGATCTTGGCGTCGATGGCCTCGATCACGGCGGCCTTGGTGAACTTGGCCGGGACGAAGACAACGGTCACGTTGGCGCCGGTCGCCTCAATGGCCTCGGCGACCGAACCGAAGACCGGCACAGAGATGCCGGAGTCGAACTCGACCTTCTGGCCGCCCTTTCCGGGGGTAACCCCGCCGACGATGTTGGTGCCGGAAGAGAGCATCAGCTGGGTGTGCTTGCGACCTTCCGAGCCGGTCATGCCCTGGACGATGACCTTGGACTGCGCGTTGACGAAGATAGCCACGGTGATTGCCGCCTTTTCAGTTCTTGTTGGCGGCCGAAGCCAGCTCGGCGGCCTTGCGGGCCGCGCCGTCCATGGTCTCTTCCACTGTCACCAGGGGATGCGCGGCCTCGGCCAGGATGCGGCGCCCCTCCTTCACATTGTTGCCGTCCAGTCTGACGACCAACGGTTTGGTGGCCTCATCGCCGAGGACCTTCAACGCGCCAACGATGCCGTTGGCCACCTCGTCACAGGACGTGATGCCGCCAAAGACGTTGACCAGTACCGACCTGACGTTCTGGTCACCCAGGATGATGTGCAGTCCGTTGATCATGACCTCAGCCGAGGCGCCGCCCCCGATGTCGAGGAAGTTGGCCGGTTTGGGGTGGTCTTCCGGCCCCCCGAACTCTTCGCCCGCGTAGGCAACGACGTCCAGGGTCGACATGACCAGGCCCGCGCCATTGCCGATGATGCCGACTGATCCGTCGAGCCTGACGTAGTTGAGGTTCTTCGCCTTGGCTGCGGCCTCCAGCGGGTCAGCCGAAGCCTTGTCCTCCAGTGCCTCGTGGTCCGGGTGACGGAAACCGGCGTTCTCGTCGAGCGAGACCTTGCCGTCCAGGGCCACGATCCGGCCGTCAGTGGTCCTGACCAGCGGGTTGACCTCGACCAGAGTCGCGTCCTCGTCCCGGTAGACGGTCCACAGCTTCTGCATGACTTCGGCGATCTCGGCCTTGACGTCCTCGTCGAAGTTCGCCGCGTCGACGATCTCCTTGGCCTTGGCCGCATCGATGCCCACGATCGGGTCGACAGGGATGCGGGCGAGGGCCTCGGGGCGATTCACGGCGAGCACCTCGATCTCCACCCCGCCCTCCTTGCTTGCCATGGCGAGGTAGGAACGGTTGGCACGGTCGAGAAGCACCGAGAAGTAGTACTCCTCCGCGATCTGGGCGCCGGCGGTGATCATCACCTTGTGGACCGTGTGGCCCTTGATCTCCATACCGAGGATGTCCGCGGCGTAGGCCGCAGCATCATCAACAGATCTGGCAACCTTGACACCGCCAGCCTTGCCGCGGCCACCCACCTTGACCTGCGCCTTGACGACGACCACGCCGCCGCTCTTGGCGCCGATCACCTCTGCCGCAGCACGCGCTTCCTCAACAGTTTCGGCAACGATGCCAGCCAGCACGGGCACACCGTGGGCCTCGAACATGTCACGCGCTTGGTACTCGAAAAGATCCACGAGCTCATCCTCACCGTTGGGTTGGCGTCGTCCCAGCGGAGCGTAGTCCGTGGGCGGGTCGCATCCTTGTCCTGGGTATGACGGGTTGTAGGGGTGGACCGTGTGGGCGAAGTCAGTCCGAAGAGACGTTTGTGCGAACCCACTCGACGATCTCGGTCGTGGTCGCGCCGGGGGTAAAGACCTTGGCGACCCCGAGCTTCTCCAGTACGGGGATGTCGGCGTCGGGGATGATGCCACCGCCGAACACTACGATGTCCTTCGCGTCACGCTCCTCGAGCAGCGCCGCGACCTTTGCGAACAAGGTCATGTGAGCCCCAGAGAGGACCGAGAGACCAACCGCGTCGGCGTCCTCCTGGATGGCGGCCTCGACGATCTGCTCCGGTGTCTGGTGCAGGCCGGTGTAGACGACCTCCATCCCGGCGTCACGAAGCGCCCTGGCCACCACTTTGGCACCGCGGTCATGACCGTCAAGCCCCGGTTTGGCAACCACGATGCGTAACGGTGATTCGCTCATGTGACGCACACTAGCCAACGACGGCCCGCGTTGCACACCCGGCGAGGGCCCTGAGCCATCACCCCGCCGCGGTTGGTGCATCGAGCGTTTGCTTGGTCAATTTCGCATAACGAACAGGTCACGCTAGCCTCGTGACTTCCGTGTCGTCTGCCGTGAGGTTTTCCGTGTCTTCTCGTTCGTACGATGCTCGCCACCGCGCGTATGACGCTCGGCATCGATCGTCCAACAGGTCGAACGCCAGGCCTCGCCGTCTCGTCGCCGGGCTTGCCCTGCCAGGTGCTGCGGCCGTCGCGCTGACATTCACGGCGACCGGCGCCGCCATGGCCTCGTCGAACCACGCCTCCGGCAGCAAGAACACCGCGGCGATCTCCCGCGTGAGCGCTCTCTCCGTGCCACTGGGTGACTCTTCCACCCAGGCCCGACAGGCCAACGCCCTCGCCCGCGAACACGCTGCCTTCGCCGCTGCCCGCAGCTCGGAGCGCCAGGACATTGCCGCCCGTAACCTGGCGACCGAGACCGCGGAGCGGGCACACGCCTGGCAGCTCCCGATCAAGACCTTCGTCCTGACGTCGGGCTACGGCTCCCGCTGGGGGCGCCTGCACGCCGGCGAGGACTTCGCGGCCCCGGTGGGCACGACACTGGTCTCGATGTCGACCGGCACAGTGATCTTTGCCGGCAAGGAGTCTGGGTACGGCAACATCATCAAGATCCGCTACTGGGACGGCACCGTCACCTTCTACGCACACATGTCGAACCTCTTCGTCACCGAAGGTGAGAGCCTTGACCCCGGCGAGGTCGTCGGGCAGTCGGGCAATACCGGCGAGTCGACGGGACCCCACCTGCACCTCGAGATTCACCCCGACGGTAGTGCCCCGGTCGACCCCCTGCCCTGGCTGGCCAAGCACCGGATCCCGGCCTAGCCGATCAGAGCTTCTCCAGCGGCGCGTATCGCAGCAGGAGCCGCTTGACCCCGGTGTCGGCCCCGAAGTCAACATGGGCCATCGCCTTGTCGGCCTCGCCCTCGACGCGGACCACGGTGCCCAGTCCGAAGGAGTCGTGGCTGACCCTGTCGCCGGACTTCAGTGAGATCGCTGGGCGGTTGCCCAGGGACCGCACACCCGGGCGGCCTGCCAGGGCTGCCACCGCGGGGGCGGAAGACGACCTCATGCCGGTGGTCTCGGTTCGTTGCCAGTCGATCAGGTCGGACGGAATGTCATCGAGAAATCGCGACGCGGGGTTGTACTGGGGCGAGCCCCAACCTGATCGCACGATCGCCCTCGAGAGGTGCAGCCGTTCGCGCGCACGGGTGATCCCGACGTAGGCCAGGCGCCGTTCCTCCTCAAGCTCCTTGTTGTCACCCAGGGCGCGCATGTGCGGGAAGGTGCCGTCCTCCATGCCCGTGAGGAAGACGACCGGGAACTCGAGGCCTTTGGCTGTGTGCAGGGTCATCAGCGTCACCACGCCGTTGTCCTGCGCCTCGGCGTCGGAGCCGTCGGGGATCTCGTCGGCATCGGCGACCAGGGACACGCGTTCGAGGAAGTCCTCGAGGGAGCCCTCGGGCTCGGACTCGTCGAACTCACGCCCAACGGAGACCAGCTCAGCGAGGTTCTCGGCCCGGGTCTCGTCCTGGGGGTCCTGGCTGGCCCGCAGGTCGGCGAGATAGCCGGTCTGCTCGACCACCGCCTCGAGCAGGCCTCCCACCCCAGAGCCGCCCTCATGCACCGTGCGCAACGCTTCGAGCAGCGAGGTGAAGGCGGTGATTGCCGCCACTGACCGCGTCGCAATACCCGGGGCGTCCTGCGGGCGACCCAGCGCGGCGACGAACGGGACGCGCTCCCGCTCGGCGAGCGCCGCAATACAGGCCTCAGCCCGGTCCCCGATGCCTCGTTTGGGCACGTTCAGGATGCGTCGCAGGTTGACCGTGTCGGTGGGGTTGGAGATGACCCGCAGGTAGGCGAGCGCGTCCTTGACCTCGCGTCGCTCATAGAAGCGCGTCCCGCCCACGACCTTGTAGGGCAGGCCAACTCGGACGAAGACCTCTTCGACCGCGCGCGACTGGGCGTTGGTTCGGTAGAAGACGGCGACGTCCTTGGGCTTGACGCCATGGTCATCGCCGAGGCTGTCGATCTGGCGGGCGATGAAGGCCGCCTCGTCGTGCTCTGAGTCGGCAACATAGCCGACGATCTTGGCCCCGTCACCGGAGTCTGTCCACAGGTTCTTGGGCCGACGGTCCGGGTTCTTCGCGATGACCGAGTTGGCGGCACGCAGGATGGTCTGCGTCGAGCGGTAGTTCTGTTCCAGCAGGATCGTCCGCGCATCTGGGTAGTCCTGCTCGAACTCGACGATGTTGCGGATCGTCGCGCCACGGAAGGCATAGATCGACTGGTCGGCGTCACCGACGACCGCGAGCTCGGCCGGCGGCACCGCCTGAGGTTCGCGGCCCGAGTGTCCGACCAGCTCGCGCACCAGCTGGTACTGCGCGGTGTTGGTGTCCTGGTACTCGTCAACCATGACGTGGCGGAATCGCCGGTGGTAGTACTCGGCGACATCCGGGAACGCCTGGAGGATGTGCACCGTCACCATGATCAGGTCGTCGAAGTCCATCGCGTTGGCCTGGCGGAGACGCGACTGGTACATCCGGTAGGCGTCGGCAACCATGCGCTCCTGGTGAGTGGCCTCGGCCAGACCGGCGGAGTAGGTCTCGTCGTCGATCAGCTCGTTCTTGAGGTTGGAGACCTGCGCCGAGAAAGCCCGCGGACGATACCGCTTGGGGTCAAGGTCAAGGTCACGCATGACCATCGACATGAGGCGCTGGCTGTCGGCGGCGTCGTAGATGGAGAAGGTCGACTTCAGCCCGACGTGGGAGGCCTCCCGACGCAAGATGCGCACACATGCCGAGTGGAAGGTCGAGACCCACATGGCACGGCTACGGGCGCCGACCAGCGAGGCGACTCTATCGCGCATCTCGCCAGCAGCCTTGTTGGTGAAGGTGATTGCGAGGATCTGCCCTGGCCGGACATCTCGCGATGCGAGCAGGTAGGCGATGCGGTGGGCCAGGACCCTGGTCTTACCCGAGCCCGCGCCGGCGACGATCAGCAGCGGCGCTCCCACATGCGTGACTGCTGCGCGCTGCTGGTGGTTGAGCCCCTCCAGAAGAGCCTCTGTGTCACGACCCACCCCCGAGGCTCGGGTCGCGTGACCGACGCCATCGCCTGGCCCCTCGCCGCCTGCCTCTGCCCACGTGGGCACGCCGCGGTCATCCACGTCGTCGCTCGCCCCGGTAGGGGTGAGCCCGGGCAGGGGGAAGTCGCCGAAAATTGTGCTCATTGTGAGTTCAAGCCTACGTCGTGCGGGCGACAGCACCGCCCCGGTCCGATCGGCCGGGACGCTGGCTCAGGGCGGGTGGGGTCCCCTGACGAAGGCTACTTCGCTGCGACCGGGGCGCCGGTGCTGGTGCCCGCCTGGGACCAGACGGCGGTCGCACCACTGTGACCGATCAGGACGGCCTGCCCGGTGGTCCCTGCAGCGGCGAGCACCGCGGTCACGGCCATCACGATGGGAACGAATTTCGAAGCCCGAGGCGACGTGCCGGTGCGCTCGGCGCGGTTCCACCACAGCAGAACGCCTGAGACGACGAACAACACGAAGATCCAGGGCAGCAGGCCCGCGGCGAGATCGGCGTGGGTGCTGATCAACGCGGTGTCCTTGACCCGCTCTTGCAACGCCTCACCGGACTGGGTGGAGATGGGCACGAGGACCATCGCCGCCAGCCCCAGGCCGAACGGCAGGAACCCGGCCCACCGGCGGAAGAGCGGCCACACTGCCGCGAGCGCGATCACGAGGGCCGCCGTCGGAACGATGACCTCCGTCGCGTGGACCACGAGTGGATGTAGCGGTAGACCGGCGATGGTGTCGAACATCATTCCCCTTCACAGAGTGCCCCCAAACGGAACATAGCACTCGGTGACAGTGGTATCTGTGAGGTGTGATTCGGTCGCCGGAGAATGGCTGACCTAGGCTCGGACCGTGACCACACGACATACGGAACCTGGTGTTGACCAACCACGGGTCGGCAGTGTCCGGGAGGCCACGGCGAACGACGTTCCGGCCATTCTGGCGCTGGTGCACGATCTCGCGGTCTACGAGAGGGAGCCGGACGCGGTTGAGGCGACCGAGGCCGACTTCCGCCGGGTGCTGTTCCCTGAGGAGGGCGCGCCAATCGCCTTCGCGCACGTGGCCGTGGTCGATGGTGAGATCGTCGGTATGGCGATCTGGTACGTCACGTTCTCCACCTGGCTGGGCCACGGCGGCATCTGGCTCGAGGACCTCTTCGTCTCCCCGGACCATCGCGGCTCCGGCCTGGGCAAGGCGCTGTTGGCGACGCTCGCGGCCGTATGCAGGCAACGTGGGTACCCCCGGCTCGAGTGGTGGGTTCTGCGCTGGAACAAGCCCTCGATCGGCTTCTACGACTCCATCGGTGGTCAGCCGATGGAGGACTGGCTCACCTATCGACTTGAAGGCCACGACCTGGACGCACTGGCCGGAACGCGTCCTTTGACCTAGCTTGTGATGGTCTGTGGTCTGCCCAAACCCGGTCACCTGCAAGGGTGTTCGGCCGATTTCCTCCATGGTGGGCGGTGTCAGGCTAGCGTCTAAGGATGTCGACCATGCCTGGCCAGTCGACCGAGCTGGCAGTGCGGCTCCGCGGTCTGCGCAAGGTGTTTCCGGGCACCCCGCCAGTCGTGGCTGTCGCCGGCGCCGATCTGGACATCGGCGACGGAGAGTTCTTCTCGATGCTCGGTCCGTCGGGATCGGGCAAGACCACCGTCCTGCGGATGATTGCCGGGTTCGAGGAGCCCACGTCGGGCAGTGTGGAGCTGGGCGGGCGACGTGACCAAACGGCCGCCGTACCAACGTGACGTCAACACCGTGTTCCAGGACTACGCCCTCTTTCCCCACCTGAGCGTCCTCGAGAATGTCGAGTACGGCCTCCGGGTGAAGAAGGTGGCCAAGCCCGAGAGACGCCAGCGAGCCATGGCCGCCCTCGAACAGGCACGCCTCGGGGACTTCGGCAGCCGCCGACCCGGACAGCTCTCGGGCGGACAGCGACAACGCGTCGCCCTGGCCAGAGCTCTCGTCAACCGGCCACGGGTGCTGTTGCTCGACGAACCACTGGGTGCCCTTGACCTCAAGCTCCGGGAGCAGATGCAGGTGGAGCTCAAGGCCATCCAGCGCGAGGTCGGGATCACCTTCCTGTTCGTCACCCACGACCAGGAGGAGGCGCTCACCCTGTCGGATCGGATCGCGGTCTTCAACAACGGCCGGATCGAGCAGATCGGGACGGCAGCCGAGGTCTACGAGAAACCGACCAGCGCCTTCGTCGCCGGCTTCGTCGGCACGTCCAACCTGCTTCGCGGTGAGGCCTCGAAGGCACTGTTTGGCCGCGACGGGTCGAACAGCATCCGCCCGGAGAAGCTGCGACTGCTGCCGGTCGGCGGGGAGACCCGAAGTGGCGAGCGGCATGCCGACGGACGTATTGCGGAGGTCGTCTACGCCGGCCCGAACACGCGTTTCGTCATCGACCTGCCTGCCGGCACACGGCTGATCGCCTTGCAACAGAACGACTCCAGCACCTCTGCCGATGTTGCCACCATGCGAGGCACCGGTGTCCGGCTTGCCTGGCGGGATGAGCACGTGGTCAATGTTCCGAACGACGCTCAACAGCCACTCTCGGCTCTTGAGGCACCCTGATGAAGGAGAAGCACGTGCGCAAAACGACATTCGGCCGAGCTGTCGCTCTCAGCGCCATCGCCGCGCTGGCCCTTGCAGGGTGCGGCAACAGCGCCGGGACCACCACCACCGCGGCAGCCAAGTCCAGCGGCTTTGTGCCGCCCTCGCTCAAGGCCCTGGACAAGCTGGGGACGCCTGAGGGATCGGTCAACGTGCTGGCCTGGCCCGGGTACGTCGAGGACGGGAGCAACGACAAGAGTGTCGACTGGGTCACCGACTTCGAGAAGTCCTCCGGCTGCCAGGTCAACATCAAGACGTTCGGCACCTCTGACGAAGCAGTCCAGCTGATGCGTACCGGCCAGTACGACACCGTGTCTGCGTCCGGGGACGCAACGCTGCGGCTGATCGCGGCCGGCGACGTGGAACCGGTCAACACCTCATTGATCACCAACTACCCCGACATCTTCCCCGCGTTGAAGAACAAGCCATGGAACGCGGTCAAGAACGTCCCTTACGGAATCCCGCACGGACGCGGCGCCAACCTGCTCATGTACCG
This sequence comes from Actinomycetales bacterium, assembly GCA_038236365.1. Classification (GTDB taxonomy): domain Bacteria; phylum Actinomycetota; class Actinomycetes; order Actinomycetales; family Dermatophilaceae; genus UBA4719. The sequence continues at coordinate 19,041 of JBBRZV010000015.1, forward strand.
CACCGACAAGGTTAGTCCGGCCCCCGACTCGTGGAGCGCCGTCTTCAGCGGAGGATCGGCCTACAAGGGTGGCGTGACGGCCTACGACTCACCGATCTACATCGCCGACGCCGCCCTCTACCTGATGAAGACGATTCCAGCCCTGGGCATCACGAACCCCTACGCCCTCGATGCCAAACAGCTGGCCGCGGCCGTGGGCCTGCTCAAGACGCAGAAGGCGAACGTGGGCGAGTACTGGTCGGACTACCTCAAGGAGACCCAGGCGTTCAAGGCCGGTTCCAGCGTGATCGGCACCACCTGGCAGGTGATCGCCAACCTCGCCCAGAGCGAGAAGGCTCCCGTCGCAGTCACCCTGCCTAAAGAAGGCGCCACCGGCTGGTCCGACACGTGGATGGTCTCCGCCAAGTCCACGCACAAGACCTGCGCCTACAAGTTCATCGACCACATGGTCTCGCCCCAGGTCAACGCTGACGTCGCCGAGTACTTCGGTGAGGCCCCGGCCAACAGCAAGTCCTGCGCCCTGACCGTTGCCAAGGACCACTGTGCGATCTTCCACGCCAACGACGAGGCGTACTTCTCCAAGGTCTACTACTGGAACACCCCGATCCAGCAGTGCCTCGACGGCCGCACGAACGTCAAATGCACCGACTACGCCGACTGGACCAAGGCCTGGACCTCAATCCGCAACAGCTGAGGGCGGGCTGAGCAGACCGGCGGCTCACGTGCCGACCCCGAGGAGGTGACGATGAGGAGACGGCTGGCATTTGCAGGACTGCTTGCGCCACCACTGCTGTGGCTCATCGTCGCCTACCTCGGGGCGCTCGCGGCAATCTTCGCCACCGCGTTCTGGTCGACCGACCCGTTCACCAACCAGGTCGTGCGGACCTTCACGCTGGACAACTTCCGCACCTTGGCGAGCGACCCGACATACCTGCGCATCTTCGCCCGCACCTTGATGATCGCCGCGGTCGTCACGGTGCTGTGCGTCCTCATCGCCCTGCCCTTCGCGTTCTTCATGGCCAAGGTGGCGCCCCGGCGGATCCGCGGGCTGCTGATTGCTCTGGTTCTCGTGCCGCTGTGGGCGAGCTACCTGGTCAAGGCCTATGCCTGGCGCACGATGCTCAGCCCGGGCGGTGTGCTGGACTCGACGATCGGGGGGACCCCCGGTTATGGCTTCACGGCCGTGGTTCTCACGCTCACCTATCTGTGGCTGCCCTACATGATCCTGCCGATCTACGCCGGACTGGAGAGGCTGCCCGACTCGCACCTCGAGGCTTCGGGCGACCTCGGTGCCGGCAACTGGGCGACGTTCCGTCGGGTCGCCCTTCCGGCCCTGCTTCCCTCGATCGCGGCAGGGACCATCTTCACCTTCTCGTTGAGCCTGGGCGACTACATCGCGGTGCAGATCGTCGGAGGGACTCTTCAGGTACTGGGCACCACGGTGCTCCAGAACATCACGCTCGACCTGCCGTTCGCCGCCGCCATGGGAACCGGTTCCGTGGTGATCATGGTCTTCTATCTCCTGGCCGTGAGCCGCACCGGCGCCCTGGAGAACCTGTGAGAGCGGGTATGCCGTGCGGCTGACCGGGCGGGCCCGCGCAGGTCTGTGGGCGGTCGGCGCCGTCGTGCTGATCTTCGTCTACGTACCCCTCGGCGTGGTCGCCCTCAACTCGTTCAACAGCGACCGAACCTTCGGGTGGCCACCACCGAGCCTGACCACGAAATGGTGGCGGCTCGCCGCCCAGGCACAGGGGCCGCGCGACGCTCTGTGGACGTCGGTTGAGGCGGGCCTGGGTGCGACCGCCCTCGCCCTGGTTCTGGGTGCCCTTCTGGCCTTCGCCCTCACCCGCTACACGTTCTTCGGCCGGCAGCCGATCTCGCTGCTGGTGGTGCTGCCGATCGCCTTGCCGGGCATCGTGACCGGCGTCGCCCTGCAGTCGGTCATCCAGAACGTCCTGGGTCCTCTTTTCGGCATCAGTGCCGGCCTGTTCACGATCATCGTCGGACACGCGACGTTCTGCATCGTCGTGGTGTTCAACAACGTCACCGCAAGGCTCCGGCGGTTCGGGACGTCCCTCGAGGCGGCGTCTGCCGATCTCGGCGCTCGCCCGTCGACGACCTTCCGGCTGGTGACCTTCCCACTGCTGCGCTCCGCTCTTCTGGCCGGCGCCCTGCTGGCGTTCGCACTGAGCTTTGACGAGATCGTTGTGACCACGTTCACGGCAGGACCGGGGTCGCCCACCTTGCCTATCTGGATCTTCAACAACCTGTTCAGGCCCAACCAGGCACCAGTGGTCAACGTGGTGGCCGTCGTCCTGGTCCTGGTGTCGATCGCGCCGGTGTGGCTCGCCCAACGCCTCGGCGGCGCCTCGGCAGCCGAGAGCCGGCTCTGAGCCAACTACGCTGGCCCAATGACAGCGCGGACGGACCGGGCCTTCGGCCAGCCGGCGACGCCGCGCCCGGACCAGGACATCGAGCGGGTTCTCGTCGTGACGGCACATCCAGACGACTGCGACTTCGGGGCGGCGGGGACGGTCGCTGGTTGGGTCGACGCCGGCCTCAAGGTCACGATCGTGTTGTGCACCCACGGCGAGCAAGGCGGGTTCGACGACTCCAACCGGGAGCACATGCCGCTCATTCGCGAACGCGAGCAGATCGCGGCGTCGGCCGCTCTTGGCGTCACCGACGTGCGCTTCCTGCCGGGCCACCGCGACGGCTGGCTCGAACCCTCCTGGGAGCTGCAACGTCAGATCGTCGAGGTCATCCGCGAGGTCCAGCCACAGCGCGTGCTCATCCAGTCCCCCGAACGCCGGTATGACCGGATCCAGGGATCCCATCCCGATCACCTGGCCGCTGGAGAAGCTGCCATCCGGGCGATCTACCCCGCCGCTGAGAACCGTTTCGCATGGCCCGAGCTGATCGACCAGGGGCTCCAGCCGTGGCACGTCAACGAGATCTGGATCATGGCCCATCCCGACATGACCCATGCCGTGGACATCACCGATGCCTTCGGTCGTAAGGTCGCCGCTCTGCAGGCTCATGTGTCACAGACCGGACCTCAGGGCGATCAGCTGGAGGGGTTCCTTCGTAGCTGGGGCCTTGCCGTGGCCGAGACGTTCGGCCTTGGCGATGGCCGGCTGGGCGAGTGCTTCGCCATCATGGATCTGGGCTGATCCGTTGAGCGTTGATGCCTTCCTGGTCGGTCTCTCCCCCGTCGTTGTCTACGCCTTAGTCGCGTTGGTGGTCGGGCTGGAAAGCATGGGGATACCACTGCCCGGTGAGGTGATCCTGGTGTCCGCGGCGCTGCTGGCCTCTCGCCCAGGTCTGGAGATATCACCTGTGTGGGTCGCCGCCGCGGCGAGCGCCGGTGCCATCCTCGGCGACAGCATCGGCTATCTGGCCGGGCGACGCTGGGGCGACAACATGTTCGACGTCCTCGGACGCCGGTTCCCCAAGCACGCAGGCCCCGATCAGCTCTCCTACACGAAGCACATGTTTGCCCGCCATGGCGTGTGGGCCGTATTCTTCGGCCGATTCGTGGCAGTGCTGCGGATCTTCGCCGGCCCGGTGGCCGGTGCGCTGCGAATGCCCTACCCACGATTCCTTGCGGCCAATGCGGCGGGCGGCGTCTTCTGGGCCTCCGGAACCACGACGGCCATCTACACCTTGGGCGCCAGTGTCGACCGGTGGCTCAAAGAGGCGTCGTGGATCGGGCTTGCCGTGGCCGTCGGGGTCGGCATCGCCGTCTCGACGCTTTTCCGCCGAAGGCTGGCGGAGGCGGTGGCACGCCACGCAGCCGAGGTAGCGCCTGATGAAGCGAGCTCACCTGTGGTGGTCGGTCAGCTCAGAGAAGATGCCGCCCGACGGCCCACGCCGTGAGCTCGTGCCGTGACGAGAGCTGCAGCTTGCGCAGCACTGAGGACACATGCGTCTCCACGGTCTTGATCGATATGAAGAGCTCCTTGGCAACCTCTTTGTACTGGTAGCCGCGGGCAATGAGCCTCATCACCTCGCGCTCGCGGGTGCTGAGCCGGTCGAGCTCCTCGTCGATCAGGGCGACCTCACCTGCAGCGGCGCCGAAAGCATCAAGAACGAAGCCTGCCAGCCGCGGGCTGAACACCGCATCGCCGCCGGCAACCCGGCGGATCGCGGTGGCCAGGTCGTTGCCGCTGATGGTCTTGGTGACGTATCCGCGAGCTCCCGCCCGGATGACGGCGATCACGTCCTCGGCCGAGTCCGAGACTGAGAGGGCCAGGAATCTGACCGGCTCACCGGACTCGGCCGTCACGCCTCGCGATCCGGTGATCACGTCGCTGCCGCCGTTGCCGTTGCCGCCTGGCAGGTGAACATCGAGCAGGACGACGTCTGGTCGGGTCTGCGCCACCACGACGATGGCACTGTCGACGTCCGGGGCCTCCCCCACGATCACCATCGACTCGTCCAGCTCGGCCTTGACGCCGGAGCGGAACATGCGATGGTCGTCGACCAGGACGAGCCGGATCGACTTTGGTGGCAGGGTCCTTGGCTCAGTCATCTGGGCGTTCCTTCGGCGTCGGGTTGGGCAACAGCAGGTGACCCGGCAAGCGCCACAGGCAGCGAGAGGGCGACTTCGGTGCCGTCCTCGAGCCGGCGAACTGATGCCGAGCCACCGTGCCGCGACATGCGGCCCAGGATCGACTCGCGGACCCCCAGTCGATCCCCGGGTATGGCGTCCAGGTCGAAACCGGGGCCGTGGTCCCGAACGAATGCCTCCACGAGCGCGGGCCCCACCTCGACGTAGGCAGACACCGGCACAGACCCATGTCGCACGGCGTTGATCAGCGCCTCACGAAGCGCCCGCACCAAAGCAGTCCCAGCGGCGTCCAGAGGACGGTCACCGGTGATCACCAGCTCGATCGGTATGCCGTGCTCGTCCTCGACCTCGTGGGCGACCTCGGTCACGGCGGAGGCGAGGCTGGCCTGAGAGCCGCGCGGGCCGGCATACAGCCATCCACGCAGCTCCCGCTCCTGTGCGCGCGCAAGGCGGGTCACCTCCGCGGGGTCGTCAGCCTTGCGCTGGATCAGAGCCAGGGTCTGCAGGACCGAGTCGTGCAGATGCGCAGCAATATCGGCGCGCTCGGTCTCACGAATGCTCTTTGCCTGTTCGAGCCGCAGGTCGCTCCAGAGACGCACTCCCCACGGGGCCGCAATCAGGGCGGCGCCGGCGAGAACTGCGCCAGCGGGGATCCCCACCTCCCACAAGCCGGTGAACCCGCGTCCCTGAGTCGCAAGAGCGACGACACCGATGGCCGCCAGTGCGATGCCGATCCCCAGCCGTACCAAGCCTGCTCGTCGGCCCTCGCCACCGCCGACCAGCCATCTGCCGCGTTCAGCGTCGTCAAGCTGTGACCAGGCAAGCACCGCTCCGCCCGCGACGGTCAGGAGCGGGATGAGCACACCCAGTCGCAGGTTGACGCCCTGCTGCTGGGCCAGGAGCACCCCACCGACCAGGAGCAGCACCACTCCGACGACGAGATTGCGCAAGGACTCGTTGGTCGGTCGAAGGGCCGACCCGGGCTTGGCACCCGGAACGATGTTGTCTCCGCGGGACTGAGGCGTGAGGGCCCACAGGAAGATGTATGCCACGAAGCCTGCACCGCCGGCCAAGGAGGCCAGCACGAAGCCCAGACGCACGTGCCGGACATTGAGACCGAGGTGCTCGGCCAGCCCGGCGCAGACGCCGGCCACGTGCCGGCCCTGCACGGGGCGCTCGAGCCGGTGCACCGGACGCAGCCCGCCCGGGGCGATTGGCGGCTGCGGAAGCTGGTAAGGCGTGGGCACAGACCCATCCTTCCCCAATTCCGGGGCGACCTGAGCAGGGAGAGCGCCATATCAGGGTGCGCTCAGGGTCGCGTCAGGGTCGACCCTCATGGCGAACGACCCTTCCCGGCGACAGGATCGAAGACATGAACGAGAACGAGCAGCTCAGCGCCGACCCCCAAACGGGTCTCGACAAGATCTTCGCCACCCTGCGTGGCATTGGCGTACGACGCCGCACCAACGACACGTGGTTCCGCGGCGTGTGTTCAGGGTTTGCGGACCGCCTCGGCGTCGACCCGGTGATCATCCGGGTCGCCCTGGTGGTCCTCTCCCTCGTGTGGGGAGTCGGCATCTCGATCTATCTCGTGGCGTGGGCTCTCCTGCCCAACGACAGGAACCAGATCGTGGCCGAGCGAGCGTTGCGTGATGGTGACGGAGGCTCGATCATCGTGGTCGTCCTGGCCGGGCTGTCCCTGTTCGGCGGTTCATGGTGGGGGCGCGACAACGGTTGGGGGTTCCCCTGGGGCCTGGTGCTCGCAGGCGGGCTGGTCTGGTGGCTGGTTCAGCGGTCGAGCAACCGTCCCGACGCCGACCAGAGGGTACGCGCGCAATGGCCCACCGCCGCGCCCGCTGCTGGCCCGTCCCCCACCGCGTTCAACGCCGGTCAGCCCCCGACGTCAGGCACGATGCCGACCACCGCCGGATCGATGCCGACCACCGCCGGACCGATGCCGACCACCGCCGGACCGATGCCGACCACCGCCGGACCGATGCCGACCTATAACCGCCCAGTGACGACCACCGACCACCCCCAGGCTCCGCGGAAGCTGCGTCGTCGATCCGGCGGCGGGCTGATGGCTCTTCTCGCCATCGGGCTGACCCTGGTGACCTATGGGTCGCTGAGCTGGCTTGGCAGCGTGTTCCACTGGACCGGTGACCACCGAACGATCGCCATGGCTGGTTCGCTGGCCGTGATCGGGCTGCTGCTCATCGTGCTCGGCCTGGCCGGCTGGCGGTCCGGCTTCGTAGCCTTCCTGGCAGTCGTCCTGGCGATCACCGCCTGGTCCAGCGCCGTTGTGCCTTCGGGGATCCACCTCGGCGGGCGGGTCGGGGACGCAAACTGGACCCCCGCATTGGTGACCTCCGACGCCAACTACCGCCTCGGCGCCGGGGACGCGGTGCTCAACCTGGGCACGCTTCCCAGAGAAGGTCTCAGCGAGGCCAAGCTCCCGGCATACGTGGGGATCGGCGACCTGAAAGTGGTCGTCCCCGAAGGCCTGACGGTCAAGGTCGTCGGCCACGTTGGCCTCGGCGAGATCCTCCTGCCGAGCGACCTTGGAAATGGGAAGGGTGGCACGGATGTCGCCCGGTCGGTCGTTATCGGCGACGGACCAACCGAAGTCGTGGTCGACGCCGGAGTCGGCGTCGGACAGCTCACCGTGGTGAAGGAGTAAGACGATGGATGCCAACACACCTGCAACGCCATCATTTCCCGGTGGCAACCCGGTCGCGAAGAAGCCGATTCAGGACGACGAGACGATGGTCATCCCGGCCGGCGTCAACCCGACCAGCGTCAACCCGGTCAGCGGCGCCGTCACCTCGCCGGCTCGCCCCAAGGGGCCGAACGCCTCGGCGGTCGTTCTCGGGCTGGTTGCCATGGTTCTCGCCGGTGTGATCATCGCCAGCGAGACGATGGACCTCCAGGTCGACTGGTCACGTCTCGGACCCGGCGGGATCGTCGGTATCGGGCTGGTGCTCGTGGTGCTGGGGGCCATCGGCCTCGTCCGGCGCCATGACGACGTCTGACATCAGCGAGCGCCAGCTGGTTGCAACGCCAAGCTGCTCGAGTTCCGTCGGCGGCACCCATGCGGCAGATGCCGTGGTGCCGCCGACGTCATGCACGACCGGGTCGGTGGGAGCGTGACACGACGCGATATACACGAGCCGCACGGCATGGAAGTCCTCCAGCCGCCCCGACGGAGCACGGCCGATCCAATGATTCGTCTGGACCAGCGCAAGCCTGCCCACCTCGATCACCTGGCCGCTCTCCTCCCATGCCTCGCGCACCACCGCGCGCTCCGGTACTTCGTCGACCTCGACGCCTCCGCCGGGAAGCCCCCACTCACCCGGCGCATTGGTGCGGTCGGAGAACTGCGTCATCAGAACACCGCGCGAGCTGGTCACATAGGCGTAGGCCGCAATGCGTTGGTATCGCTCAGGAACTTCCCCTTCGACAGGCTGCACGTCGTCGTCCCTGCGCGGAGGCACCATGCGCTCGAGCCGCGCGGCCGGCTGTGCCTCAACCACGAAGGACATCGTCAGCATGTGCTTGTCGGGCGAGCCACTCTGGACGTCAAGAGCCCGCAGCATCCCCCAGCCATGCCCGGCCAGCAGCGCGACAGGGTCCTCTCCGTGACCGAGCGGCAGACGGACGACCTCAGCGCCCGAGAGGTCCACTCCCACCACAACAAGGTGCGGCGGCTCGGGCCGTTCGCGGGTCAAGAACCAGTCCCCGCCGCGTACCCTGTCAAGGCGATGGCCCGCCGGTACTCGTCTTCCGCGCCGTCCAGGATCCGGTCCCACGACTGCTCAGGCCGGTTGGCCAGGTTGTATGCCGTCATCGACGCCCTGAGCTGCTCGTCGTTGATGAGGCGAGCCAGCGCCCCCGCCATCGCCTCGTCGTCGGCCGCCAGGTATCCGTTGACGCCATCCGTGACGAACTCCTGCAGGCCACTGCCCCAGCGCCCCACCACCGGGAGCCCGACGGTGCGCGCCTCGAGCGCCGCAATCCCGAACGACTCCAGCGGTGCGGGGGCCACGTAGATGTCGGCCGCGGCATACGTCCGGCGTAGCTCGTCCCTGGTCACCCTCCCAGGAAGATGCACCCATCCACCCATGCTGTGTCCTGCGACGAAGCGCTCGAGCCTAGGGCGGTCAGGGCCTTCGCCGAGAATCTCGAGGCTCATCGCGATGTTGTCTGGAACCAGGGCACGCACGCGAGCCATGACTCGCAGCAGCGGTACCGGCCGCTTACGACCCGCCAGCCGCATCGCGGAGACCACCCGCACTACACCCCCCAGCTCGCGCACATTAGCTCCCATCGTCTGTGGAGCCCATCGGTCGATGTCGATCCCGTTGGAGAGGACTTTGACCACCCCCGATGACCCGACGACGCGTTGTAGAGGTTCGGCGGCCACGGCCGAGACAGCACTCATGGCGACCCCACGAGCTGCCCAGGTGCGAACATGTCCGGCTGCACGGAATACCGGCTCGAGAGAGCCCAGCATGCAGTGCCACGTCATGGCGGTCGGCATGCTCATTCCGGTGGTCACCCGGGCACAGTCGAAGGCGAACGGGCTCACCACACCCATGTGGACGTGGGCGACGTCGAAGCCACCTTCGGCCAGCCTGCCGCGCAACAGCCTTGGTGCCAAAGGGTTCACGGGCAGCTCGAACGGAAGCCTGAGGGCCAGCCTGTGGACGGGAACGCCATCGACCTCGTCCACGAACCCGCCCCGCTCACCGTGGTCGCCAGGGGTGGCCGTGAAGACGACAACCTCGTGCCCGCGGCCGATCAGGCGTGCGGCGAGGTCATGAACCTGCACCTCAATCCCGCCCAGGCGTGGCAGATAACAGTCCGAAAGCAGAGCAATCTTCACGAATGCCACCTTGGCATGCGACAGGATGGAACCTGATGGCGCACACCCTCCTGGCTTTCCACGCCCACCCCGATGACGAGGCACTTCTCACCGCCGGGACGATGGCGCGCGCCGCGGCAGAGGGCCACCGGGTCATTGCGGTGGTGGCGACCGACGGGAACGAAGGCCTTGCCTCGAGCCAGTTCTCAGCGAACGGTCGGCTGGGTGATCGGAGACTCGAGGAGCTGCGAGCGAGCGCCCTTGCGTTGGGGGTCGCCCGCGTGGAGCATCTCGGGTATGCGGACAGTGGGTTGGGGCCACAGACCCGCCCGGATCCTCCAGGACAGAAACGGTTCATCCGGGCGGATGTCGACGAGGCTGCGGCCCTCCTCGCCGCGATCCTGCTCCAAGAGTCGGTAGACGTCCTTTTGACGTACGACACCAACGGCGGATACGGGCATCGTGATCATGTGAAGGTCCACGAGGTCGGAGCACGCGCGGCGCAGATGGCGAAGACGCCCCGCGTGCTGGAGGCCACCGTGCCCCGCGACACGATCTGTCGCGCGGTCGCCGTAGCGCGCAGGGTCTACCGCTTCCCCCCTGACTTCGACCCCACCATCTTCCAGCGCTCCTTCAGCCCGCGGGCGGACATCACCCACAGGGTCAACGTCAGCCGTTACGCCGGCGCGAAGAGGGCCTCGATGCGAGCCCACGCCTCCCAGGCCAGTGCGGATGGAGGAACGGACCGCACCCTCGCCGCTTTCCTGCGGATCCCGCGACCCCTGTATGACGTGGTCTTCGGTCGTGAGTGGTTCGTCGACCCAGCCCACCCGCCGGGGGCCGCCATCTCCAGGGACATCTTTGCGGGACTGCCATGAGCGCGCAGAACCCGGGGTTGGCCCCGGCCCAGAGCGACTCAGGTCTTTCCCGTTGGAAGCCAAGCGCGCGCCAGGTCATCCAGGGGCTACTCGGCCTCGGCCTAGCCGTGGGGCTGCTGGTCTGGGGGCTTCCGTTCTTCGTCGGGACCACCTGGGCCGAGGTGTTCGCCGAGCTGCGTCAGATTGGCCCGGGGACGGCCTTGAAGCTGTTGGCGCTCATGCTCTCCGGGCTGTGGCTCTACACCTTCATGCTCACCGGGTCACTCCCAGGCCTTTCGCATCCGAAAGCCATGATCCTCAACGTATCCAGCTCCGCTGTGGGCAATCTGCTGCCAGGAGGCGGAGCGGCTGGTGTGGCCGCGACATACGGCATGTGTCGTTCCTGGGGATTCGCCCGGCGCGACATCTCGACCTCCGTCATCGTCAGCGGTGTCTGGAACGTCCTGGGTCGACTGGCACTGCCCGTGATCGGGACGGCGGTGCTGCTGACCGATGCCGCGAACCTGCCCAAAGCCGTTGTGCAAGGTGGAGCCATCGGCGCGGTGTTGGGCGTAGGGCTGCTTGTCGTCTTCATCACCGTGATCGTGTCCGGACGAGCTGCCACCAGCGTTGGGCGCGGTCTGGACAAGGCTCTGAACCCGTTGTGGCGCCGGTCGCGGACCAGCGAGGCCCTGAGCATCGACGAGCTCGTGCACGACCTGAGGGGTCGGCTCAACGCCGTGGTCCGTAGCGGATGGCCAAGCATGTCGTTCGGTCTCTTCGGCTTCTTCAGCGTGTACTACGTCCTGTTCTGGTTCGCCCTCGACGCCGCCCACGTCCACGTGAGCTTCGCGCACCTGTTTGCCGCGTATGCCGTCGGACGGCTCCTCTCCACGGTGGGCTTCACACCGGGTGGCATCGGTGTCACCGAGCCACTGACGGCTGCGGTACTCATCGGTTTCGGCGCCAACCCGGCGGCGGCCACCGCGGGCGTCGTACTCTTCTCGATCTACGTCCACCTGCTCGAGATCCCGCTCGGGGCAATCGGCTGGGTCGTGTGGGGGGTGTCCCGAAAGACGTCACCCACCCCTGATCCGCTGCTCGCTTCGCCCGCCCTGGATTCAGCGACGGACTAGCCTGCGAACCTGACGCGTCCGGGCCTGGTCGGCGATCTCGTCGTCAATCTGTGCCGGCCGGAACGGCTCGCCCAGCGCGCGCTCGACGGCCAGCTTGATGAGGGCGTCCGCGAAGCGAGGGTTGGCAGGCAGTAGGGGACCATGCAGGTAGGAGCCGAACACGTTGCCCGTGACTGCCCCCTCGGTCCCGTCCGATCCGTTGTTGCCCTTGCCAGACCTGACCATGCCAAAAGGCTGCTGCCCCGGAGCAAGCTGCGTTGAACCGGAATGGTTCTCGTAGCCGACCACGTCGCCGTACGCCGTCCGGAGCACCACCGGCCCGATCATCCGCTTGGCGTTGCCCTGGGTCGTGACATCGAGGATGCCGATGCCCGGAAGCCGCTCTCCCTCGACCGTGATGAACGCGTTCCCGAAGAGCTGGTACATACCGCAGATCATCAGCATCGGAGTGCCGTCAGTAGCAAGGGTGCGCAGCGTCTCCGCGTTGTGGGCCAGGTCGTTCTCGACGCGGGCCTGCCCGCTGTCCTGGCCACCACCCCCCAGGACCAGGTGCGCGTCCTTCGGGAAGTCGTTGCCGGGGTGATGCTGAAGGACGACCGGTTCGTAGCCGTGCCAGCGCAGTCGGCTGGCGAGGGCCCGCGTGTTCCCGAGATCCCCATAGATGCTCATCTCGCGCGGATAGATATGAACGATCTTGATCCGACCCTTGGTGGTGTCGGTGTGTGGCGCCTCGCCGGCAGTCATGAGGGATCCTCACCAAAGTTCGACAGGTCGAATCGTGCGGCAAGGTTGCGGCGCAGGGCCATCATCGCCGTGTAGGTGCAGAAGATGCGTTTGGGCTCGCTCTGGTACGCCGTCAGGAACCGTTCCAGCGCGACGCCCAGATCTGGCTCGACCTCCGTCACAGCGACGTCGTCGTACTTGAGGCGCAGTGCCATGTCGTAGGCGCGCACGCCGCTGGTGAGCGCAACTCCCCTGTCCCGCAACGACTTGAAGCTGACGTCATACAGCCAGGAGACGTCGCGACCGTCGGCATAGTTGTCGTTGATGGCGACCATCGTGGTGACCGGGGCATTGCCATAGGTGCCAAGAGCAACCGTGAAACCCGCCGGGTTCTTGACCAGCACCAGCTCGAGGGGCTGACCATCCGCATCGATGACCTCGCCGCGACCAAACGGCGGTTCGGCCCTCTCGAGAGCTGCGACCGCTTGATCCTGGCGAAACTGCTTTGCCAGCAGGACTTTTGCCGTCGTTGTCGCGGCGGTGGCATTGATCATGGCAGCGAGGCCGCGCTGCTTGAGAACCAGCGGACCAACCCTCTGGGTGTGGCCGAACCTCACCTCAAAGCTGCGTTCGTCATGGGGTTTGAGCAGACCGTCCGCGTCGGTGGGGGCAGGCGGCTTGAAGTCGTCGTCGAAGCGGACATCCGCCTCCTGTAGCTCCGGGAGCCGGTCTGCGATCGACGGGTCGACCCCGAAATAGGTGATCGGCACTCCGTCGCCAACCCGGTCGGCGATCCGCGAGACGAAGGAGTCGTCGATGTTGAGGACGACGCCCGCCGTTGTCTGCTCCGCCAGCTCGGCGAGAAGCTTGGCCGTGTGGTCGATCTCGGCGAAACGGTCGAGCTGGTCACGTGCAACGTTGAGCAGCAGCGAGTACGTGGGTCTGACCTCGGCGGCGAACTTCAGCGCATGGGCCTCGTCGAGCTCGAGGACGGCGATGTCGGCCTCGAGCCGTCCGGACAAGGGGATCTCGGCCAGCATCGAGGAGATGACGCCACGGGTGAAGTTGCTGCCGGTGGGGTTCGTGAACACGCTGAGGCCATGCTCGCGCAGGACTGCGACCAGCATCTTGGTCGTCGTCGTCTTGCCGTTGGTGCCGGTCACCACAACGACACCGCGAGAAAGGCCCGCCAGTGCGTGGGAGAGGAACCGGGGGTCCACGGTCTCCACGACGAGCCCTGGCAGCGCCGAGCCGCCGCCCCGCAGCCTTGATACGGCGCGGGCGGCCTTGCCGGCCAGCACGGCAAGAGAGGTCCTCAGCACGGGATCACCCTAGCCAAGAGCTTTAGGGGTGCCGTGGAGCGCCTGGGCGGGACGACTGGGCCTTCGGTCGGTGAGTTGCCGTGACATACGGGCTGATCGACGGCACCATGACGCCCATGACCGATGAAAGCCAGACCGCCTTTGCCGAAGCCCTCCAGACCTCGTATACCAATATGGTGGCGAGCGTTCCCCATTCGATGTCGGCCGCCGAGGATCTCCTCGTCGCCGAGCTCGACTCCCACGGCATCTCCCTGTCCAGTGACATCGTCCGCGCCCTGTCGTGGGCCGCGGTCGAGGGCCCTGAGGCGTGAGCTAGCGCGAGACCCCCTCGTAGTTCATTTGTCCGATGCGCAAGTCCAGCTATTGGGCAATCATCGGCAGATGGTTCCTACCGCCGGATCAAACGACTTGTTGCGCCAGCAGACCAAGATGCTCAGCCGCTACTGCTTCGTATGCCGCACGCCGTGGACTCTTACCGTCGCCAGGAGGGAAACAGGCTGGGTGATCGTCTGCAAGAACTGCGGCACCCAGAAGAACCCTCGCTCAGACTGACGAGAGTCAGGATGCCTCTGGTGGGCGCTGGCTGCCGCGCTGGCAGGTTTCATCACCGCAGGTCAGGCTTGGTGGCTCATTCCCACTCGATGGTGCCCGGCGGCTTGCTGGTCAGGTCGAGGACTACGCGGTTGACCTCGGGCACCTCGTTGGTGATCCGGGTCGAGATCCTGGCCAGCACGTCATACGGGACGCGGGTCCAGTCGGCGGTCATCGCGTCCTCAGAGGAGACCGGGCGAAGAACGATCGGGTGACCATAGCTTCGGCCATCGCCTTGCACACCAACAGATCTCACGCCGGCCAGCAGAACCACAGGGCACTGCCAGATCTCGCGGTCAAGGCCAGCTGCGGTGAGCTCCTCGCGCGCAATCGCATCTGCGGCGCGCAGGATCGACAGCCGCTCGGCCGTCACCTCGCCGACGATGCGGATGGCAAGACCGGGACCGGGGAACGGCTGGCGCCAGACGATCGCCTCAGGAACACCGAGCTCAAGGCCGACCTGGCGGACCTCGTCCTTGAACAGCATGCGCAGCGGCTCGATGAGCTTGAACTGAAGATCGTCCGGGAGCCCACCCACGTTGTGATGCGACTTGATGTTGGCGGTGCCCGTGCCCCCACCGGACTCGACGACATCGGGATAGAGCGTTCCCTGGACCAGCCACTCGACGGGATGCTCAGACCCGCTCCCAGACCCGACCAGGTCACGCGCTGCCTGTTCGAAGCAGCGGATGAACTCCCGGCCGATGATCTTGCGCTTCTGCTCGGGGTCCGCGACCCCGGCCAGAGCGTCCAAGAACTGGTCGCGAGCATCCACGACCACCAACGACACGCCAGTGGCAGCGACAAACTCCTTCTCGACCTGCTCGGCCTCGCCGGAGCGCAACAGCCCGTGGTCGACGAAGACACAGGTCAGCTGGTCGCCCACCGCGCGCTGAACCAGGGCCGCGGCAACAGAGGAGTCGACCCCGCCGGACAGTGCACAGAGCACCCGGGCTGAGCCGACCTGCTCACGGACCGCAGCCACCTGGACGTCGGCGACGTTGGATGCCGTCCAGTCCGCGGCCAGACCAGCGCCCCGGATCAGGAAGTTCTCCAGCACCCGCTGGCCGAAGGTGGAGTGGACCACTTCGGGGTGCCACTGCACCCCGTAGAGCCTGCGCTTGTCGTCCTCGAAGGCCGCCACCGGCGCACCCGGGCTGGAGGCGGTGACCTTCATCCCCTCCGGCGCCTCCGTGACCGAGTCACCGTGCGACATCCACACCGACTGCTCAGCGGTCTGCCCGTCGAACAGGGTCGAGGAGAGGTCGGAGACCGTCGCCCGGGTCGAGCCGTACTCACCTCCACCGGTGTGCGCGACCGTGCCCCCGAGGGCCTGGACCATGGCCTGGAAGCCGTAGCACATGCCGAACACTGGCACCCCTGCCGTCAGCAGCGCCGAATCGAGGACTGGCGCGCCTTTGGCGTAGACCGATGAGGGTCCACCGGAGAGCACGATGGCGGACGGGTCCCTGGCGAGCATGTCCGCTACGGACATGGTGTGCGGCACGACTTCGCTGTAGACGTTGGCCTCACGCACCCGTCGGGCGATCAGCTGGGCATACTGCGCCCCGAAGTCGACAACGAGAACGGGCCGTGCGGACAGCGAGACGAGCGCTTCAGTCACCCGGCAAGGCTACCGGCCAGCTGCGCCTCGACCTCACTGGCGACCTTCCGCTCGACGAAGAACGGCAGAAGGGGGACGAATCCGGAGAGCATGAGCCGGATCATCCGCGGCAGGGTCCAACCCACCTTGAAGCCAAGGTTGGCGATCGAGAGAACGAAGACGAAGTAGATGGCGCCGTGGATCGGACTCCATACCGTGGACGCCCCGCCCTTGCCGAAGCCGCCGTTGATCACGATGATCACGATGAGCACGAAGAGGGCACAGCCCGCCGTGATCGCCATGACCTTGAAGAACCCCAGGGCCTTTCGGGCAGCCTCGACATCGCGAATCTGGCGAACCCGCTGATCTGGACGAACCTGCTCAGACATTCGATACCTTTCCTGTTTCGTAGTCGTCGCGGACCATCCTCCACCACATGTACGCCGCGAAGAGGGCAAACACCCACCACTGGAAGGCGTATGCCGTGTTGCGCCACGACAGCCCGCCGCCTGCACCGGCTGGTGGCGGCACCCGTAGCACCGCCGGGGACGCGGCCGACGTCACGTCCGGAACCTCTTTGGTGGCAAAGACAAAGGCGTTGTACAGGGTGCCGGGCCAGCGGTTGACCAGCACCGACAGATCCAGGTTCGTCATCTGCCCGTCCGGCAATGCAGTTGGGGCAGCGTCAGAAGGGCCATGGGCGGCGGGCGACTCGCCCGGCGTAAGGGTCCCGGACACGGTCACCTCGGCTGCCACCGCGGGCGCTACTGCCTGCGCAGGATCTGTGACAAATCCACGCACGACGGCCAGGCGGGCCCCGGTGGAGTGCACGACCAACGGAGTCACGACCCAGTATCCGCGCTGGCCCCGGAGCAGACGTGGCGTCACGAGCACCTGTGCCGACCCGTCATACCGGCCGGTCGCGGTGATCCGGCGGCCGTCGCCGCCGCGGGGGAACGGCGTGTGGGGGGTGAGGACCGACCCAACATCGGTGATCGGAAGCGTCGGCGTCGCGCGCACCTGCTCGGCCTTGCCCAGGTCGCGGGCGACGCTGAGCTGCCATAGCCCGAGCAGCGTGAAGCTCACCATGACGGCAAGGACCAGTGCCAACAGCCCCAGCCATCGGGGCTTCATTGCGGTCCGCAGCACCGGCTCAGGCTATTTCACGCGGGCCGACTCTCCGTCATCGCCATTCCGCGGTCGACGGTTTGGTTCATCCACCGTTAATGGTTTGGTTCGCAACGACCTCACCCATACCGTGAGAGGTGCGATGCAGAGAATGCCCTATCCGGATCCCGGAACCCCTGACCTTCGTTCGCCCATGCGGTTCCTTCGCTGGGTCGCGCGGGGTCAGTGGCGCACCCTGTTGGGCGGGGTGTTCTTCGGTGTCATCTGGATGGTCAGCCAGGCACTCTTCCCAGCGGCGGTCGGCCAGGCGATCGATCTCGGCATCATCGCCAACAACGCTCGGGCCCTGCTGACCTGGGGCGGCGTACTCGTCGCGCTGGGTGCCGTCAGCGCGCTTGCCGGGATGATGCGCCACAGGTTCGCCGTCGAGAACTGGCTCCGCGCCTCGTTCCGCTGCATGCAGCTGATCGGTTACAAGGCGGCGGACACTGGCGAGGCCCTCCCCCGCCGGATGCCCACGGGGGAGGTCGTCGCAACGGTTGCCTCCGACGCCATGCGCCTCGGTGGCCTGTATGACGTGTCCGCACGTTTCGCCGGCGCGCTCGTGAGCTACGTGGTCGTGGCCTTCATCCTGCTGAGCAAGTCCCGGCCGCTGGGTCTTGTGGTCCTGATCGGGGTCCCCGTCCTGGTGTCGTCCCTCTCGCTCATCCTTCGCCCCCTGCAGAAGCGCCAGGCGGAGCAGCGAGAACAGTCTGGCAAGCTCACGACCCTCGGCGCCGACACCGTCGCCGGCCTGCGAGTGCTGCGGGGCATCGGCGGAGAGCAGGCCTTCCTGCATCGTTACCAGGACCAGTCGCAGCGGGTTCGTACGTCGGGGGTGCAGGTCGCCGGGATCCAGGCGAGCCTCGACGCTGCGCAGGTCCTGCTGCCCGGCGTGTTCGTGGTCCTGGTGACATGGCTGGGGGCACGGTTCGCACGGCAGGGGACGATCACCCCCGGTGACCTCGTCCAGTTCTACGGCTATGCAGCGTTCCTGGTGATGCCCCTGCGGACGGCCACGGAGTTCGCCGATCGAGCCACCCGGGCCCACATTGCGGCTCGCAAGATCATCAGGGTGCTGTCGACCAATCCCGACACCATCGACACTCTCGGCCTGGCCCACGACACGGTCGAGCCCGCCCACGGCGTACCCCTGACCGACCCGACCAGCAACGTCACGATCAAGCCCGGTGAGCTGACCGCCATCGTCTCGGCCCGACCCGAGGAGTCCAGTGCCCTGGCCGACCGGCTCGGCCGCTTCGGACGGACCCGCACCTCAGTGCGCATGGACGGTGTGGCCATTGCCGACCTGCCGCTGGCCACCGTTCGCCGGCGGATCGTCGTCAGCGAGATCGACCCACGCCTGTTCACCGGTTCCCTGCGGGAGGAGCTGGACCCGCACGGCACCCATGACGATGCCACGATCCTGTCGGCGCTCCATGTCGCCGGTGGTGAGGACGTCATGGAGGCCTTGGCCTGCGGGCTGGACAGCGACGTCGAGGAACGCGGACGGTCCTTCTCCGGAGGCCAGCGCCAGCGTCTCGCACTGACACGCGCCTTGCTGACCGATGCCGAGATGCTGGTCCTTGTTGAGCCGACCAGCTCGGTCGACGCACACACAGAGGCACGGATCGCCGCTCGTCTGGCAGGCGCACGAGCTGGGCGCACTACCGTCGTGATGACCGCCAGCCCGCTGCTGCTCGACACGGCCGACGCCGTGATCCTTCTGACCGATGGCAAGGCGACAGCCAGGGGAACGCACCGGGAGCTGATGGCGACCAGCACCGCATACAAGGACACCGTCATCCGGGGAGAGGTGGTGCGCTGATGGCGCTGACCACCGAGCCGGTCACCCGGGTGCTGCCCGTCGCCGACATGGCG
The DNA here is from genome assembly GCA_038236365.1 of Actinomycetales bacterium. Taxonomy (GTDB): domain Bacteria; phylum Actinomycetota; class Actinomycetes; order Actinomycetales; family Dermatophilaceae; genus UBA4719. Next base: position 37,758 of record JBBRZV010000015.1, read on the forward strand.
TCGGTGCGCCTGCACGCGCGAGGGCTGCTGCGCGAGCACCGCTCAACGATGACCACGGTGATCGGGCTCCATGCCCTTGCGGCGCTGGCTGCGCTGGTCGCTCCCCGGCTGGTTGGGGCACTCGTCGAGGGTGTCACCCACGGCATCACTGTCTCGCAGATCAACACCCTCGCCATCTGGCTGGCGGCATCTGTCCTGGTGCAGACCGGGCTCGTGTGGGCGGCACGGCGGGCGTCGTTCATCATGGGCGAAAGCGTGTTCGCCGAGCTGCGCGAGCAGTTCATCTCACGAGTCACCGAGCTGCCCCTGTCCACCGTGGAGCGGGCGGGCACCGGCGATCTGCTGTCCCGGACGACCAACGACGTCGAGGCCCTGTCCCAAGTCGTTCGGTTCGGCATCCCTTCTCTGTTTGTCGCCATCGTGACGACGGTGCTCACCGTGGCAGCAGCCATCGTTGCCGGACCGCTGGTGGCTCTCCCGATCGTCATCGGTGTGCCGGTCATGTGGCTCTCGACCCGTTGGTATCTCCGGCGGGCGCCCGCAGGTTATCTGCGTGAACGTGCGACGTATGCCGTGGCCAACGGGGTCATCACCGAGACCGTCGACGGCGCCCGCACCGTGGATGCCCTGGGGCTGCGGTCACGTCGCCGCCAGCGCATCAACGAGGCCATCGGCAGCTGCTTCGACGCCGAGATCTACACCTTGCGGCTGCGGATGATCTGGTTCCCACAGATCGAGTTCGCGTACCTTGTCCCCGTTGCGGCCACCCTGGTATGGGGCGGCTGGCTGGTTGCCAACGGCAGGGCCACGATCGGCATCGTCACTGCTGTCACTTTGTACGTTCAGCAGATGGCCGGACCGCTCGACGAGCTACTGAGCTGGCTCGACGAGATCCAGGTCGGCGCGACCTCGCTGGCCCGGGTCATCGGGGTCGCCGACGTGCCGCCAGATCGCAGCACGACAGGCGAGTCGCCCAAGGGCCGAGACATCGGTGTCGAGGACGTTCGCTACTCCTACCGCGAGGGCCACGACGTCCTCAACGGAGTCTCGCTGGATCTGAAGCCGGGTGAGCGGCTTGCCATCGTGGGGCCCTCCGGTGCCGGAAAGTCAACGCTGGGGCGGCTGCTCGCCGGGATCGATGGTCCACGATCGGGGAGGGTCGAGGTCGGGGGCGTGCCGTTGGTGGACCTCGAGCTCGACCAGCTCCGGGGCGAGGTGGCACTGGTCACGCAGGAGCACCACGTCTTCGTCGGGACCATGGCAGACAACCTCCTTCTCGCCCGCCCGGACGCCACCCCCGACGATCTGTGGTCCGCACTACGCGCCGTGGATGCCGAGGCCTGGGTCAGTGAGCTGCCCGACGGCCTGGCAACGATGGTCGGCAGCGGTAGCCGCGTCCTGGGTGAGGCCCAGGCGCAGCAGCTGGCCCTCGCCCGGCTGGTGCTGGCAGACCCCCATACCCTCGTGCTGGACGAGGCCACCTCGCTGCTCGATCCCCGCGCCGCGCGTCACCTGGAGCGCTCACTGGCAGCCGTCGTCCAGGGGCGCACCGTTGTCGCGATCGCCCACCGCCTGCACACTGCCCACGACGCAGACCGTGTCGCCGTGATGGAGGACGGCAATATCAGCGAGATCGGCACCCACGACGAGCTGGTTGCCGCCAACGGTGCCTACGCAGCACTGTGGCGATCGTGGCGGGACGAACCTGAGCCCGAGAAAACCGCGCCGGGCTCCGCGCAGACGTCAGTCACCGCCGACCAGTGATCCTGATCAGTGATCCTGATCAGTGCCCACCGCTTATCGGGGCGATCGCGCCCAGACGTTCGTATGCCGCCCCTTGCTCCGGGCGCGGGTCGTCGCCTCCTCGGTTGGGCCAGAGGGACATGGCCCGCTCCGCCTGGGCGGTGATGGTCAGCGCCGGGTTGACTCCGGGGTTCGCAGAGACCGCCGCCCCGTCGACAATATGGAGCCCCGGGTAGTTCCAGACCCGGTGCCAGGGGTCCACGACTCCCGTGGTCGGGTCGCTGCCGATGACGGCGCCGCCGAGAAAGTGGGCGGTCAGCGGAACGTCCACGATCTCGCTGAGTGAGCCGGCAGGAAGGGCCGGGACGTTGGTCCGCTCTTGCAGTCGGCTGGCCAGCTGGCGAATGGCCTTGTGCCCACTGGGGATCCACGTAGGGTTCGGCTCGCCGTGGCCCTGCCTCGAGGTGAGGCCGACCCCGCCAGTTCGACGACGTTTGGCCGAGACGGTGAGCGAGTTGTCACGAGACTGCATGACCAGGGCGATGACCGTGCGCTCGCTCCAGTGCCGGACGGAGAGCGCGCGCAGGAAGGCCGAGGGGTGCCGGATCGCCTGGGCCAGGAAGCGCAGTGGACGCGGCACGGAGCCGCCGCCCTCAACCAGGATGGTTGCGAGCAGGCCCATTGCGTTCGATCCCTTGCCATACCTCACGTTCTCCAGGTGCGTCTCGTCGTCAATGTGGAACGAGGACGTGATCGCCACACCCTTGGTCAGGTCGACGTCGCGCGGCACCCGCACGGTCAGGGCACCACCCAGCGCCTCCGAGTTGGTCCGGGTCAGCTCGCCGAGGCGAGGAGAGAGATCACGCAGTCGTCCGTCGTGCGCCATCCGGTGCAGCAGTCGCTGTGTGCCCCAGGCGCCAGACGCGAACACCACCTGCGAAGCCGTGACCGCATGACGCCCTTTGCGGACCCAGGCCCCGGTCGCCTCTGTCGTCACCCGGTATCCAGCTTCCCGGTGGCGGTCGTCGATCGGCTCGACGGCAACTACCGTGCGAAGGGGTTCGATCGTGGCGCCGAGGCGTTCGGCCAGGGCGAGGTAGTTCTTGACCAGGGTGTTCTTGGCCCCGACGCGGCAACCCACCATGCAGTTGCCGCAAAGGGTGCAGCCGGTGCGATCCGGGCCGACGCCGTCGAAGTACGGGTCGGCCACCTTCTCGCCTGGCTTGCCGAAGAAGACTCCGACCGGCGTCTTGCGGAAGGTGTTGCCAACGCCGAGGTCGTCGGCGGTCTGGCGCATGATCTGCTCGACCGGCCCGTCGCACGGGTTGGTGACCACGCCGAGCATCCGGGACGCCGTCTCATAATGCGGCGCGAGCTCCGACTGCCAGTCGGCGATGTCCGCCCACTGCGGATCCCGGAAGAACGCGGCCGGCGGCACGTACAGGGTGTTGGCGTAGTTGAGGCTGCCCCCGCCCACACCTGCGCCAGCGAGAATCATGACATCAGGCAGGCGGTGGATCCGTTGTACGCCAAAGCATCTCAGCCGGGGCGCCCACAGGTAGCGGCGCAGGTCCCAGGAGGTTCTGGCGAACTCCTCGTCCGCGAACCGGCGCCCGGACTCGATGACATGGACACGATAGCCCTTCTCGGCCAGGCGTAGCGCGGTGACGGAACCGCCGAACCCGGAGCCCACCACAACCACGTCATAGTCAAAGGTCGCGCTTTGAACCGTCACCGCACTCCCATTCGTTTCATCGCCCGCAGGGCCACGGTGAGTGTGGTGGCCCACCGTTCGTCGGAGAGCCCGAAGGGTGCAGCGAACCCCACGAGGTGCTGGGCCGTGATGTTTTGGGACTCAGTGAACTTCGTGATGCCTTCGATGCCATGGCGGCGCGCGAGGCCGGAGCTCTTCATCCCTCCCATCGGGGCACCCACACTGCCCCAGGCCGCCGCGTAGCCGTCGTTGATGCTGACAGTGCCTGCCTGGATCGACTTGGCAATCCGCCGACCTCGGGCCACGTCGCGGGTCCATACCGAGGCGTTCAGTCCGTAGTCGCTGTCGTTGGCAAGCCGGATCGCCTGGTCGTCGCTGCCCACCCGTGACACTGAGACGACGGGGCCGAATGTCTCGTCGTCGCGGCAGGCCATGGCGGCGGTGACCCCCGCAAGGATGGTCGGCTCATAGAAGTACGGTCCGATCTCCGGGCGGGCACGACCTCCCGCCAGGACCACGGCGCCCTTGGACCTGGCGTCCTCCACATGGGCGCTGACCCGCTCGAGCTGGGCGGCCGACGCCAGCGAGCCCATATCGGCGTCGAAGGTCAGGTCGTGAGACAGTCGCAGGGCCTCAACGGCTTCGACAAAATTTCGCAGGAACTCGTCGGCGATGCTCTCGTGCAGGTACAGCCGCTCTGTCGACACACAGAGCTGGCCCGCCGAAGAGAAGCAGGCCCTCACCGCCCCGCGGACGGCCTTGGCGATGTCCGCGTCCCCAGCCACGTACATGGCGTTCTTGCCCCCAAGCTCGAGGGAGGCACCGACAAGACGCCCGGCTGCGTTCTGGGCCACCGAGCGCCCGGTCGCAGTCGAGCCGGTGAAACAGACGTAGTCCGCGAGCTCGAGCACCGCGCCACCGACCGTCGGGCCGTCGCCGAGCACAACCTGCAACGCCCCTTCGGGCAAGCCGGCTTCGTCGAGGAGGGCCACTGCGGCCAGAGCGGTCAAGGCACTCTGGTTGTCCGGTCTGAGCACCACGGCATTGCCGGCCAGGAGCGCCGGCACGGCATCGGTGATCGACATCGACAGCGGATAGTTCCAGGGTGCGACGATGCCAACAACGCCTTTGGGATGGCGCAGCTCGACCGCCTGGCTGAGCAGCGGGAAGGCGCCCTGGCGCCGGCGCGGACGCAGGTATCGCTCACCACGTCGCGCGTAGTGACGGCTCACGATGGCTGTGTCCGCCACCTCCTCGAAGGCATGTACCCGAGCCTTGCCGGACTCCAGCTGGATGAGGTCGAGCAACCGTGCTTGCTGCTCCAGAACAAGATCGTGGAACCGCAGGAAGATTCGGGCCCGGTGAGCCATCGGCGTCCGGGACCATGAGCGTTGCGCCGCCCTGGCGGCCGCATAAGCCACCCTGACGTCCGACGGGGTCGACTGTGGCAACGAAGCGAGGGGTGCACCGGTCATCGGCGTGTTGGTGAGAGTCCTCTCAGCCCTGGGCGAACACACGACCCGCGCAGTGAGGCGCCGGGCGAGCCCTGGATCGACCGCATACGTTGCCGTTCGGTCGGTTTCGGGATCGGCAAGGAGATCTGGGGTCATGGCTCACACACTAGGGCGAACCGGTCCCAGTCGCTACCAGCCGGTAACATTCGCCTCAGGAACCCTTCATCCTCGTGCTGGATCCGGTGTGGCGCCGTGCGCATGAGCGGGGTGCGTCCAGATTCCAGGGTCAGGCGAGCGGGACGATCTCGGGCGCACCCATCCGCGCGCTGTCCGCGGTCTCATCGTCAGGTTCCTGCTGCGAAGCACGCTCCGCGTCAACCCTTGAGAGATAGTGCTCGACCTCCTTGCGCTGCTGCTCGTCACTCCAGCCGAGGATGGGAGCCATCAACGCTGCAGCGGGAGTCGCAGCCGACACTCCGCGGTCCCAGGTCTCGATCGAGATCCGGGTACGGCGGGTCAGCACGTCATCCAGGTGGCGGGCACCCTCATGGCTGACCGCATAGACGACCTCGGCGGCCAGATAGTCGTCGGCGCCCGAAAGCCCCTCTGCCAGAACGGGATCCTCGGCACAGAGGTCCAGCACTTCCGTTGCCAGTGTCCCGTATCGCTGGAGCAGGTGCTCGACTCGCGCCACATGGATGGCGTAACGGGTAGCCGTGCGATGGCGGGAGTTCCAGGCTGCGTCATAGCCCTCGGCGCCCAGCAGGGGGATCCGTTCGGTGCACGACGCCGGCACCCGACCATCGATTCCTCGAGCGACCTCGTCGACTGCGTCGGCGGCCATGACGCGGTAGGTCGTGTACTTACCGCCCGCCACAACGACAAGCCCTGGGGTGGGGTGTCCGACGACGTGCTCGCGCGACAATGCGGAGGTTGTCTCACTTTCACCGGCCAGCAGGGGACGTAGCCCTGCGTAGACGCCCTCGACATCCTCGCGCGAAAGTGGTGTCACGAGAGCACGATTGACGTGATCCAGGATGTAGTCGATGTCCCGGCTGCTGGCTGCCGGGTGAGCCTTGTCCAGCGACCAGTCCGTGTCTGTCGTGCCGATGATCCAGTGACGACCCCACGGTATGACGAAGAGCACGGACGTCGTCGTGCGCAGGATCAGACCGCACTGGGACTGAATCCGGTCGCGGGGCACGACCAGGTGGATGCCCTTGCTGGCGCGGATCCGGAACTGCCCGCGTTCGCCCACCAGCGACTGGGTCTCGTCCGTCCACACCCCGGTGGCGTTCAGCACCTGTTTGGCCCGGATCTCGATGTCCTGACCGGACTCGAGGTCGCGGACCCTCACGCCGGTCACTCGCTCCCCCTGACGGATGAATCCCGTGACGCGCGAACGGTTTGCGGCCAGTGCGCCATAAGCCACGGCAGTGCGGACGAGGAACATCGTGTGCCGCGAGTCGTCGACCTGAGCGTCGTAGTACTGGACAGCGCCGACCAGTGCGTCCTTGCGCAGGCCCGGCACAAGCCGCAGCGCGTGACGCTTGGTGAGGTGCTTGTGACGGGGCACACCGCTGTTGGTGCTCGATGCAGCAGCAAGCGCGTCGTACAGCGCGAGTCCGACCCCGACATACGGCCGCTCCCAGACGCGGCGGGTCAGGGGGTAGAGGAACTGGACCGGACGCACCAGGTGCGGCGCAAGGCGCTGCAGCAGAAGGCCTCGCTCCTTGAGCGCCTCACGGACCAGCCGGAAGTCGAGCATCTCCAGATAGCGCAGGCCCCCATGGATCAGCTTGCTGGAGCGGCTCGACGTGCCGGAGGCCCAGTCGCGCGCCTCGAGTATCCCGACCGACAGACCACGGGTCACGGCGTCCAGGGCAGCCCCTGCGCCGACGACACCGCCCCCGACAATGACGAGGTCGAGCTCTTCCTCCTGCAGGGCAGCAAGGGCTTGGGCACGACCCTGCGGCGAGAGGGCCGCGGTGGCTGTGGGTCGCATCGGTCGGGCCGTTAGCTGGCGTGGTAGGGAGCCACGACAACCTCGACCCGCTGGAACTCCTTGAGGTCGGAGTAGCCCGTCGTGGCCATGGCGTGCCGCAAAGCGCCGATGAGGTTGGTCGTGCCGTCCGCCATCCGACCCGGGCCCATGAGGATCTCCTCGAGTGGAGCCAGAGCCCCGACCTCGACGCGCTCGCCGCGGGGCAGGAGCGCATGGTGGGCCTCGGAACCCCAGTGGAAACCCCGACCCGGCGCGTCGGTGGCACGCGCGAGTGCAGCCCCGAGCATCACGGCGTCCGCGCCGCAGGCGATGGCCTTGACGATGTCACCGCTTCGACCCATGCCGCCGTCGGCGATGACGTGAACGTAGCGACCGCCGGACTCGTCCATGTAGTCGCGCCGTGCAGCGGCCACATCGGCGATCGCAGACGCCATCGGCGCGTGGATGCCCAGCGTGAGCCGGGTGGTGTGAGCCGCGCCACCTCCGAACCCGACGAGTACGCCGGCCGCACCGGTTCGCATGAGGTGCAGGGATGCTGTGTAGGACGAGGCGCCGCCGACGATGACGGGGACGTCGAGCTCGTAGATGAAGCGCTTGAGGTTCAGCGGCTCGGCCCGGCTCGAAACATGCTCGGCCGAGACGGTCGTGCCGCGGATGACGAACAGGTCGCAGCCGGCGTCGACGACGATCTTCCAGTACTCCTGGGTTCGCTGCGGTGAGAGGGCGCCTGCCACCGTGATGCCGGCCTCGCGCACCTGGCGAAGCCGCTCGGTGATCAGCTCAGGCTTGATCGGTTCCGCGTAGATCTGCTGCAGCCGGGAGGTCGCCGAGGCTGCGTCCAGGGAGGCGATCTCGGCCAGCAGGAAGGTCGGGTCGTCATACCGCGTCCACAGGCCCTCCAGGTCGAGAACGGGCAGGCCTCCGAGTTTGCCGAATGCGATGGCACTCTCGGGGGACATCACCGAGTCCATCGGTGCAGCAATGACCGGGAGGGCGAACTGGTAGGCGTCGATCTGCCACGAGACCGAGACCTCCTCGGGATCACGGGTGCGCCGCGAGGGCACCACCGCGATGTCGTCGAAGGAATAGGCCCGACGGCCCTTTTTGCCCCGCCCGATCTCGATCTGGTTCACGCGTCAAGGTTAGCGGCCCGCGGCCCGGCAGCAGGCGCAGCGTGCCGCAACCGTCAACGGCGGCTGTAGTTGGGCGCCTCGACGGTCATCTGGATGTCGTGCGGGTGGCTCTCCTTCAGCCCGGCTGCCGTGATCCGGATGAACCTGCCGCGAGCCTGCAGCTCAGCGATCGTGGGTGCACCCACGTAGAACATCGACTGCCGAAGTCCGCCGATCAGCTGGTATGCGACGGCCGCGAGCGGACCGCGGTAGGGCACCTGCCCCTCGATGCCCTCGGGCACCACCTTGTCGTCGTCGGTGACATCACCCTGGAAGTAGCGGTCCTTCGAGTAGGACTCGCCGCGACCCCGGGACTGCATGGCCCCGAGCGAACCCATGCCTCGGTAGGACTTGAACTGCTTGCCGTTGATGAAGACCAGCTCGCCCGGGCTCTCTTCGCAGCCGGCCAGCAGGGAACCGAGCATCACCGTGTCGGCACCTGCCACGAGCGCCTTGGCGATGTCGCCCGAGTACTGCAGGCCGCCGTCGCCGATCACCGGAACCCCGGCGGCCTTGCATGCCAGGGCGGCCTCATAGATCGCGGTGACCTGCGGGACGCCGATGCCGGCCACCACGCGGGTCGTGCAGATCGAACCGGGGCCCACACCGACCTTGACGCCATCGGCACCGGCATCGATCAGCGCCTGCGCACCAGCCCGGGTGGCGACGTTGCCTCCCACGATGTCGACATGTGCCACGGCGGGCTCGGACTTGAGCCTGCGGATCATGTCCGTGACCCCTTTGGCATGGCCGTTGGCCGTGTCCACGACCAGCAGGTCCACTCCGGCGTCAACCAGGGACATTGCGCGCTTCCATGCGTCGTCGAAGAACCCGATCGCAGCCCCGACCCGCAACCGGCCCGAGTCGTCCTTGGTGGCCAGCGGATAGCGCTCGGCCTTGACGAAGTCCTTGACGGTGAACAGGCCCTGGAGCCGGCCCGCCTCATCGACCAGCGGAAGCTTCTCGATCTTGTTCGTCGCCAGCAGCGCCAGCGCGTCCATCTTGTCCACGCCGACCCGCGCGGTGACCAGCGGCATCCGGGTCATGACCTCGGAGACCGGGCGGCTGAAGTCCGTCTCGAAGCGCAGGTCACGGTTGGTGATGATGCCGATCAGCAGGCCCTGGCCGTCGACCACTGGCAGGCCGGAGATATGGAACTGTCCGCACAGCGCGTCGACCTCAGCCAGGGTCGCCTCTCCGGTCGTCGTGACCGGGTCCGAGACCATCCCGGACTCGGAACGCTTCACCCGGTCAACCTCACGGGTCTGGGCCTCGATCGAGAGGTTGCGGTGCACGATGCCAAGCCCGCCCTCCCGGGCCATCGCGATGGCCATCCTGGCTTCTGTGACGGTGTCCATCGCGGCCGAGACAAGCGGTAGCTTGACCGAGATGTTGCGGGACAGCTTGGTCGACGTGTCAGCGTCGCTGGGGATGACGTCGGTGGCTCCGGGGAGCAGCAGGACGTCGTCGAAGGTCAGCCCGAGAGCGGCGAAGGGTGCGCCGAACGGGGCAGGAATGGCGGAATCCGGGGTGGCCGGTGAGCTCATTTCCCGATCCTACGGCAGTAGCGTGACCCTTCCCGGACACACCGGCGTTCCGGGTTGCGGGCCGGGTGAGCCATATTGGCTTTGTGAACGACGTCAACCAGTCGAACGACAACAGCCCGGCGGGCGACACCGTGGTGGTACCCATCCGAGACGAGATGATCCGGCTCGGGCAGCTGCTGAAGCTGGCGGGTGTCGTCGATGACGGCGCGCAGGCCCGGAGCCTGATCGAGGACGGCGAGGTGCGGGTGGACGGCGAGGTCGAGCGGCGACGCGGGCGTCAGGTCCGCCCAGGGTCCACGGTCGAGCTGGGCGCGACGCGGATCCGCGTCACCTCGACGTCACCTCGACCTGACCCGCGTGTCCTGGCCTGACCCGCAATAACTGACGACTTGGCGACCAGCATGACCCCGGCGGCCTCGCGACGTCCCTCTCCCCCACTCGGGAGACCGTGAGGTCGCACAAATCGACCTAAGACAGTCCCCTTTGGGTCGATTCGTGCGACTTCACGCCTGGGTGTGCACGGCGGGCGCGATTGGGGAACCACAAGACGCGACGAAGGCCGCAACCCCAGGGGCTGCGGCCTTCGTCGTACGAGAGGTGTTGGTCAGTGGCCGTGGCCGTGACCGGCCTCTGCCGGCTCCTCCTGGACCTTCTTCTCAACGACCAGCGTGTTGGTCGTCAAGATCATGGAGGCGATCGACGCGGCGTTGCGCAGCGCCGAGCGGGTGACCTTGACCGGGTCGATGATTCCAGCCTTGATCAGGTCGCCGTAGACGCCGGTCTCGGCATTGAGGCCGTTGCCGGGCTCCAGCTCGGCGACCTTGGACACTGCCACGTAGCCCTCGACGCCGGCGTTCTCAGCGATCCAGCGCAGCGGCTCGCGTGCCGCCTTGCGGACGATGTTCGCGCCGGTGAGCTCGTCACCGACGAGGTCGAGGTCGTCCAGCGCTGCGACGGCGTGGATGAGAGCGGAGCCGCCACCGGCGACGATGCCCTCTTCGATGGCCGCTCGGGTTGCCGAGATGGCGTCCTCGATACGGTGCTTCTTCTCCTTGAGCTCAACCTCGGTGTGTGCACCGACCTTGATCACACAGACACCCCCGGACAGCTTGGCAAGACGCTCCTGGAGCTTCTCGCGGTCCCAGTCCGAGTCGGTGTTCTCGATCTCGTTCTTGATCTGGTGAACCCGGCCGGCGACCTCGTCCAGGTCCCCTGCCCCGTCGACGATCGTCGTGTTGTCCTTGGTGACCACGATGCGGCGGGCGGTGCCGAGGTCAGCGATCTGGGTCGACTCGAGCTTGAGACCGACCTCTTCGCTGATCACTGAGCTGCCGGTCAGAACGGCGAGGTCCTGCAGCATCGCCTTGCGGCGGTCACCGAAACCCGGCGCCTTGACCGCGACGACCTTGAGGATCTCGCGAATCTTGTTGACGACCATGGTCGAGAGCGCTTCGCCGTCGACGTCCTCGGCGATGATCAACAGCGGCTTCTTGGCCTGGGCGACCTGGTCGAGGACTGGAAGGATGTCGGCCACGGCCGAGACCTTGCCCTGCGTGATCAGGATGTAGGCGTCCTCCAGGACAGCCTCCATGCGCTCGGGGTCGGTCACGAAGTACGGCGAGAGGTAGCCCTTGTCGAACTGCATACCTTCGGTGAACTCGAGCTCGGTGATCGCGGTCTGGGACTCCTCGACCGTGATGACGCCGTCCTTGCCGACCTTGTCGAACGCCTCGGCGATCAGGCCACCGATGACCGGGTCCTGCGCGGAGAGACCAGCAACCTGGGCGATCTCTTCCTTGCCCTCGACCTCACGTGCGTTCTCCAGCAGGCGTGCGTTGACCGCCTCGACAGCAGCGTCGATGCCACGCTTGAGCAAGGCTGGGGCTGCACCTGCGGCAACGTTGCGAAGACCTTCCTTGACCATGGCCTGAGCCAGAACGGTCGCGGTCGTCGTGCCGTCACCGGCGACGTCGTTGGTCTTGGTGGCAACCTCCTTGGCGAGCTGCGCACCGAGGTTCTCGTACGGGTCGTCGAGCTCCACCTCACGTGCGATCGTCACGCCGTCGTTGGTGATGGTCGGAGCACCCCACTGCTTGTCGATGACGACGTTGCGACCCTTGGGGCCGAGCGTCACCTTGACCGCGTTGGCGAGCTTGTCCACGCCACGCTCTAGCGACTTGCGCGCCGCGTCGTTGAACTCCAGCGTCTTGGCCATGAGCTTCCTTAACTGATAACGGTTCTTGGGGGCGTTGCCCAGAGGCAACGGGCCGGCATACGGGCTGGTATGCCGTGTTGTGCATGCGGACTGCAGTCTGAGCTCCGGTGAATGACGGTGCCCCGGCACGAACCTGTTGCAGGCACGTCGCCGGGGCGCGTCATACAGCCGCTGGGATCAGCGGACGACGACCGCGAGGACGTCGCGAGCAGACAGGATGAGGTACTCATCGCCGTCATACTTGACCTCGGTGCCGCCGTACTTGCTGTAGATGACCTTGTCGCCGACGGCAACGTCGAGCGGAACGCGGTTGCCGTTGTCGTCAATGCGCCCGGGACCGATCGCCAGGACCTCGCCCTCTTGGGGCTTCTCCTTGGCGGTGTCCGGGATCACGAGGCCTGAAGCAGTGGTCTGCTCGGCCTCGCTGGACTTGACGACGATGCGGTCTTCGAGCGGCTTGATGGAAACCGACACGGTGTGACCTCCCCTTTGGGATGTCGAAGATGGACAGGAAAGACCGCTGGTGCGATCTCTTTTGAGATTGATCTTTGGTGCGATTGATGCGCTGGCCTCCGTCGCGGGGTCGACCTGCTCACTGCTCGCGTTAGCACTTGCACATGGCGAGTGCTAATCAGAATCTAGGACGCTGGTTAGCACTCGGTCAACTTGAGTGCCAGAAATGGCGGATGCCGACCGGTCGCCGCCGTGTCCGTATAGGGGAGGATGTCCGCCATGGACCTCGCCGCGGTGAAGAAGCTGGTCTCGGGCGAGGGCTGGGGACTGCTGCAGTCGCTACCCCCGTATAACGAGTCGTTCGCCCTGGTGCTCGGCGAACGGCTGCGCGAGGCCGGGTTCGACGTCGACCTGGTGGCAGCGGCGTTGACGCAGTCCCGGCTACGAGCCAAGGGCCGCCAGAAGTTCGGCGACTTCGCCAACGGGATGTTGTTCACGGCCGACGGGCTCGAGCAGGCCACGAGGTTGGAGATCGCCGCCCGTCATGCGGGTCGGTTCCGGGCGGCCGGTCTGCGTCAGGTGTTCGACCTTGGCTGCGGCATCGGCTCCGACGCCATGGCCATCGCGGGGCTCGACCTGAAGGTCACTGCCATCGACGCCGATGAGGTCACCGCGACCCTGGCCGGAGTCAACCTGAGGCACTGGCCGGCCGCCTCGGCGTCCGTCGGGACGGTGGAAGAGACCCGGTTGCCCAAGGGCGAGGGCGCACGGCATACCGGCGCCTGGCTCGACCCCGCCCGCCGCACACCCGGGGTCACTGACGCACTTGGCCGGACCCGGCGCGTGTTCCGCCTGGACGCCATCTCGCCGTCGTGGGAGACCGTCCAGTCCATCGCAAAGTCGTTGCCGGCCACCGGAGCCAAGCTGTCACCGTCGTTTCCTCACGGCGCGGTCCCGGCCGGAGCCGAGGCCCAGTGGACGTCCCTTTCGGGCGAGGTCCTGGAGTGCGCGATCTGGTGGGGCCCCCTGGCGGAGACCGCCGGAAGAACGGCGTTGGTGATTGGGCCCAAAGGGCAGTCATGGACCGTTCGTGAGGCTGACGCGGACGGCGCCGGTGGCACCACCCCGATCGCTGGGTCGTTCGCCCAGATGGGCGCATGGCTGTACGAACCTGACCGGGCCGTGATCCGGGCAGGGCTGACCGGGGCCTTGGCTGCCATCGTCGACGGGGTAGAGCTCGACACCGGAGTGGGCTATGTGACGTCGGAGCGATGTGTTGACGTCGGCTATGCCCGGCGGTTCGCCGTCACCGAGTCAATGCCGTTGAACGTCAAGGCCCTTCGGGCGTGGCTGCGCGATCGGGATGTGGGCCGGGTGACGATCAAGAAGCGCGGCATCACGCTGGATGCCGATGCGCTTCGTCATCAGCTGCGACTTTCCGGATCGGCTGAGATGACGCTGGTACTGACCCGGGTCGCCGGTCAGCAGGTGTGCCTGGTCGTGCGAGCTGCCTGATCGCTCTCGGCACTGCATCATGATGCAGTGCCATGATGTTATGATGAATTCATGCGAACGACTCTGACGATTGACGACTTCCTCCTTGGTGAGGCCAAGGCGATCGCTGCCCGCACCCACCGCTCGATCGGCTCGGTGGTCGAGGACGCGTTGCGGCAGATGATGGCCCGAGCTGACGACACACGGTCGACCACGAGGGCGGTGTCCCTGCCGAGTGACGGCGGCTCAGGCCTGCAGCCGGGGGTCGACCTGGAGAACAAGGAGCAGATCGCCGAGCTGCTGGGCGACAACGAGCTCCCTCAAGACAAGCTCAGCCGCGAGGAGTTCCATGCTCCTGCTTGACGTCAACGTGTGTGTCTACGCGTTCCGTCGGGAGAGCGGTGGGTACGAGGACGTGAAGAACTGGCTGGAGCAAGCGCTGAGGGGGCCCGAGCCAGTGGGGATGTCCGGGCAGGTCCTGGCGAGCGTGCTCAGGCTGGTCACGAACCACCGCATCTACGCGAACCCGTCGACCCCCGAGTCGGCCCTCGCGTTCTGTGACGCACTCCTGGATGCGCCCGCGGCCATGAGGGTGCGGCCGGGCGAACGCCATTGGGGAATCTTCCACGGCCTCGTGTTACGGCACGGGCTACGAGGCAACGACATCCCGGACGCCTATCTCGCGGCACTGGCCCTTGAACAGGGAGCCACGTACGTGACGGCTGACCGCGGGTTCGCGCGTTACGAGGGGCTGCGGCTGCTCAACCCTTTGGCGCCGTAGCCTTTGCCGCCGATCAGTTGGTGGCATCGGACCACCCGCTCACACCACCACAGCTGACGGTCCGCAGATGCCTGCCAGCGATCGAGCAGGTCGGGCTCAATCGTGAGGTCCCGCAACGAAATTGAACCGGACACAGGCACCAGCGAGCTATCCGTGGCGTCGCCGGCCATCAGCTCGACCGTGCCGAGCCCGCAGGCAAACGGCAGCTCGGGCAGGGCCGCGGCCAGAGCCAGCCCCGCACGGATTCCGACGCTGGTGTCCAGGGCGCTCGAGACGACTGTGGGCAGTCCGCACTCCTGCGCGATGGCAAGGGCTGCCCGTACTCCCCCCAGCGGGGCCACCTTCACCACGATGACGTCAGCAGCTCCCTCGCGGACCACGCGCATCGGGTCTGAGGTCTTGCGAATCGACTCGTCAGCGGCAACCAGAACGTCAATGCCGTTGCGTGCCAGCTGAACCCGTAACGAGCTCAGTTCCTCGACGCTGGCACATGGCTGTTCGGCATACTCCAGCCCGTACGCCGAGAGCCTTCGGAGCGCGTCCGTGGCCTCAGCGACCGTCCAGCCGCCGTTGGCATCCACGCGGATCCGCGCCTTCGGCCCCATCACCTCGCGGACCGCGGCCACACGGTCGACATCGTCCTCGAGCTGTTGGCCCCGCTCGGCGACCTTGACCTTGGCGGTGGAGCACCCGTCATACCGCGCGAGGATGTCGCCGACCTCGTTGGCGGGGACCGCAGGAACCGTCGCGTTGACCGGAACCGAGTCACGCAGCGGGGCGGGCCATCCGAGCCAACCCGCCTCCAGTGCGGCCGCCAGCCAGCGGGACGACTCGAGGTCGTCGTACTCGGGGAAGGGCCCGAACTCACCCCAGCCCATGGGTCCGTGAACCAGCGCCACCTCGCGAACGGTCAGGCCCCTGAACCTGACCCGCATCGGGATCTGAACCACCGAAAGTCCGGAGAGCACATCCTCGAGGTCGGGCAGCGGCGTGGGCGTCATTCGCCTATCCTCGCTTGCGTGAGCGAACAGAGCGTCAGTGAGACCTTCGACCCGACCGCGTGGACGGCTGTGGAGGGCTTCGACTTCACCGACATCACCTACCATCGGGCGGTCGCCACAGGTGCGGTGAGGATCGCGTTCGACCGCCCCGAGGTGCGCAATGCCTTCCGTCCGCAAACCGTTGACGAGCTGTATCGCGCCCTCGACCACGCCCGCAGGTGGTCAGACGTCGGCACGGTGCTGCTGACCGGCAACGGCCCCAGCGCAAAGGACGGTGGCCGGGCATTCTGCTCAGGTGGGGACCAACGGATCCGGGGCCGCAGCGGATATCATTACGCCGACGGGGAGACCGCGGAAACCGTTGATACGGCAAGGGTTCGGGCGGAGGGTGGGCGCCTGCACATTCTCGAGGTCCAGCGCCTCATCCGCACCATGCCCAAGGTCGTCATTGCCGTGGTCAACGGCTGGGCTGCCGGCGGCGGGCACAGCCTTCACGTCGTCTGCGACCTGACCGTCGCCAGCCGCGAGCATGCGAAGTTCAAGCAGACCGACGCCGACGTCGGCTCCTTCGACGCGGGCTACGGATCGGCGTACCTCGCCAAGATGGTGGGGCAGAAGCTCGCCCGAGAGATCTTCTTCCTGGGGCGCACCTACTCCGCAGAAGAAATGCAGCGGATGGGCGCGGTCAACATCGTGGCCGACCACGCCGACCTCGAGGCCGAGGCCTTGCGGATGGCCACCGAGATAAACGGCAAGAGCCCAACCTCACAGCGGATGCTCAAGTTCGCCTTCAACCTGGCCGATGACGGCCTGATGGGCCAGCAGGTGTTTGCGGGCGAGGCGACGCGACTGGCCTACATGACCGACGAGGCCGTCGAGGGCCGTGACTCCTTCCTGGAGAAGCGTGACCCCGACTGGAGCCCGTTCCCCTACTACTACTGAATAGGCGAATAACCGCAGGTCAGAGGCCTAGTGGGCCCCGCTGGTCCGCACAGAGTCCGCAAGAGCTGCAGTCCACAGCTCCCCGGCCGCCGCCCGGGTCCGGTCCTCAGCAGTCGGCCACAGGTGCGAGTAGGTGTTCAAAGTGGTGGTTGCGGACGAGTGCCCGAGAGCTCTCTGCACGGTCACCACATCGCACCCGGCGGCGATGAGACCCGAGGCGTAGAAGTGCCGCAGGTCGTGGAGCCGGATGCTCGGAGTGCCCGCCACCTTCCTGGTCTGTCGCCAGCGGTAGTTCACCGCGTTGTTGTGCAGCGGGCGACCGCCTATGTCGGCGAACAACCACCGCTCCGGCTCCCCATCGGGCCGGTGCGCCGCGACGTGCTCGCTCAACATCGTGACCAGCTGCTCGGGTAGGTACACCACCCGCTCGCTGCCGTACTTCGGTTGCCGAATAGCAACCTCCCGGCCGTCACGCTGAAGTTGGCGAGACACCGCCAGCTGCCGCCGCAGGAAGTCGACGTCACCAACCTGCACGCCGGTCGCTTCACCGAGGCGTAGCCCGGCGAACGCACACAGCGCTACGAGCGCCCGGAAGTCGTCGTCGGCACCGCCGAGAATCCGACCGACCTGCTCGACCGAGGGCACCTGCATGGCGGCCTCGCGCCTGCGACGTCGCGGAAGGGTGACACCACTTCACGCCAACACCTTGGCCATGAACCCCCTCTGGAGCGCTCCGGCCTGGCCGAATCCCGGCAACCACGCGGCGGCGCCAACCTCGGCGAATCTGCCGGCACCATCAGGAGCTCAACAGCGAGGACCCGTTTCGACCTCCGGCTCAAAGCACCCCTACCTCGACCGCGACGGACCGCGGGTGCGCCTCCCAGGGCGCGACTACCTGCTCCTCACCGGGCCTTTACCAGCAGCCACCAGCCTCGGCTGG
>JBBRZV010000016.1:0-54123 GCA_038236365.1 Actinomycetales bacterium
CCGCTGGAAGTGGGATGACTCACACTTCCGGCGCTTCGTCCTCCAGCGCTGCCCAGTCGGACTTCTCAGGTCCGACCCGCTGCCCCTCTGTGCAGTGCGCGCGAAAGTCGCACCAGGTGCAGATCGACGAGATCTGTGGCGCGAAAAGTGGCGACTCGACCCCCCGCTCGGCATAGTCCGCATCTGCCTTGCGCAGGTCGGAGGCGATCGACTCTGCCTCGGCTACCTTGCGCGCCAACGTCTCCGACGTGTGCTCGTGTGCCAGCACCTCTCCGGTCGACAGGTGGTGCAGCTCCACGCGCGCGCAGGGCCGACGGAACATGCGAGCAACAGCTACGGCATAGAGGGCCATCGGCAGCGAGGTGCGCGCGTCGTCGTCAGTGAGCCGCGCCCGCCCGGTCTTGTAGTCGACCACCACCAGCTCACCGTCACGGTCGTCGAGCCGGTCCACACGACCCGTCACGGCGAGCGTCTCGGTGCGCAGTGCCACCGTGCGCTCGACACCCAGCGGTTGTTGGTCGCGGTCGATGCCCCGCAGGTATGCCGTCACTCGCGCCGTCGTGCGCGCGCGCCAGAGCGCGGACTGGTCGGGATTGCGGAAGCCGACGTCGATCCATGACTGCCACACCAGCGCCTCCACAGCCGCAGGAGTACGACCCAGCGGCGGGAGATCCCAGAAGTCGCGCAGGGCATTGTGCGTGGCCACGCCGACCGAGGTGTGTGCGCGTCGCGACCTGGCAACGGGCTTGGGACGGTCGAGGTACTGCATGCGATATCGCCGAGGGCAGTCGAGCCAGGCCAGCAGCTTGCTCGGGCTCGCGGAGTAGAGCCGTCTCGGCATACCACCGAACGTCTGTTGCACCGGGACCTCAGTCACACCGTGAGGCTAGCTTCCCGCAGTGACACTGGCCCGCTGAGCGGCCGTCCGTCGACCGCTGAGCCGACCCAGCAACGGCCCGCGGGCTCAGGGCCACAGCACCTCCACGCCAGTCGACAGGTCCTCGATCCGTTGGAGGACGAAGGGATCGGTCGTGTTCTCCCCGAGACGGTTCACCTTGCCGTCGCCGTGGTAGTCCGAGGAACCCGTGACGAACAGGTCCAACGAGGCGGCCAGGTCGAGTCCGTGACGTACCTGCTCGGGGGTGTGGTCCCGGTGGTGCACCTCCAGGCCGGCCATCCCCGCCTCCGCCATGGACTCGATGACCGAGTCATCCACAACGCGACCGCGCATGCTCGCCAGCGGGTGAGCCATCACCGCTACACCTCCGGCCGCGACCACAAGGCGCACCGCCTGCACCGCATCGACGGCGTAGTGCGTCGCGTAGTAGGGGGACCCGCTGTTCAGGTAGACACGGAATGCCTCGTCCCGGGAGTGGACGAGCCCTTTGTCCACCATCGCATCCGCGATGTGCGGGCGGCCGATCGTCGCGCCCGGTCCGATCTGTTTGAGGACGTCGTCCCAGTCCAGTGGCAGGTCCTGCGATATCCGCTCGACGATGCGCTGCGCCCGGCCCGTGCGACTCTCCCGCGAGTGCTCCAGCTCGTCGAGCAGACCTGACGCCGCCGGGTCATGGAGATAGCCGAGAAGGTGGATGCTGATGCCGTTGTCCTTGCAGGAGATCTCGATCCCCCGGACAAGGGCGATCCCTTGCTCCTCTGCCGCCGCCGCGGCCTGGGCCCAGCCAGCAGTAGTGTCGTGGTCGGTCAGTGCGACGACGTCCAGACCGGTCTGGGCTGCTGAGGCGATGACCTCGGCTGGCGACTCCCTGCCATCACTGGCGGTGGAGTGAGTGTGAAGGTCGATGCGCATCCACCAAGGCTATGGCAGCAGCCCCCGCCCCCGGACGACCGAGGTTCCGATTGCTTGACAAGACGAGGCAACCTTTTGGCCCGGTCCTCCGTGGTGGAGGTATGACGATGACGAGGGTGGCGCGGTGAGACCTTCGAAGGCAGAACGCGACACATCATTCGCCGACTTCATGGACGATGCCGGACCGGCGCTGCTGAAGACCGCATGGTTCCTTACCGGCGACACCGAACGTGCCAGGGAGCTGACCCAGGCAGCATTCGTGAAGACCTACGTCGTCTGGCACAAGATCGACCAGGACAGAGCCCTCGCCTACGCGCGACGTTGCCTGGTCAACCACAAGATCGACGTATGGCGTGCCACTCGCCACGAGGTCGTGGCCGACCTCACCAGCACGGGGCTCGCGCTCGGGTCGATGTCGCGGTCAGGGTCAAAGTCGGGGTCGCCGTCCTGGTTGCAGACGTATTCACCGTCACGCGACGGCGCGATGGCCACCAGTGATCATCGTGACGATCTCGTCCGCCGGCTGTCGCAGCTGCCGGAACAACAGCGCAAGGTCGTCGTCCTGCGTTACTACGCCGACCAGTCCGAGGCGTCCGTGGCCGAGGCGCTCGGCATCTCGACCGGCGCCGTGAAAAGCGCTGCCTCACGCGGACTTGCCTCCTTACGCCAGCACGCCGAAGAAGAGAACGCCACCGCGAAAGCCAACGAGAACGCATCCTTAACGCCCACTCATCTCCCAAGGGGAGCCTACGATGACCACTGACCTCGAGGCTGACCTGCGTCGCGAGTTCGACTCCGCCAGGCCACCGAGCACCCTGACCTTCAGCCCGGATTCCGTTCTGCGTCAAGGCAGTCGGACCATCCGTCGGCGCCGGATCATTGCCGTTGGCTCAACAGCCATCGCCGTCGGGCTAGTGGTCGTTGGATCGACGCTCATGAACCGTCCCCACAACACCGCGGTCCCGCAGCCGGCGACTCGCACACAGACGACCGGCATCGTCCGGTCCCAGGTGGGCATGGTCTCAGGGACTTTCGAGGTCGACATCAACCGTGACGCCAAGGTCGAGTCCAACGTGAAGTACTCGGTGGTCACCCCGGATGGGAAGCGACACGATGTGGGCGGCTCGTCCACCGGCAAAGCGGGCCAGAAGCCCGACGCCACATGGGGGTCGGGCATCGTGAACGGACACCCGGTCACTGTCGGTTTGGTCCCCGAGTATGCCCGCAATCTGCACCTCACGTTCACCGATGGCGGCTCGTACGGCTGGGGTGGCGGCCACGCGTTGAAAGACACTGGTTACGCCATGTTCGCCGTCGACTACCCCGCTTCGGCCAAGCCCACAAACATCGCGAGCATCCGATGGACCGGTCCCACGGGGATCGTCGACGGCATCGAGGGCGACCACCGGCTGACGGGTCGGACCCTCGCCATGAGCGGGACCCTGTCGGTCGAGGTGGTACTGCGAAGGGGTGAAAGCGGGCGGAGCACAGTCTTCGGACAGACCATCGCCCAAGACGGCGGCGGCGGAGGTGGCTTTGACCTGAGTGTCGCCACCACCGATCCCGCCGGAGTAGCCGTCGTCACCGGACACGAAGTGTTCCTCCGGAAGGTCAAAGGGGGGACCGAGTTCATTGATGGCCCACCCGTGGCGGCGGGGATCCTGCCGCCCGGCGCATCCGGCATCGGCTGGGTCCTCAGCGCAAGCTCGGGTGCAAGCCCGGTCGTCGTTACGGAAGGCATGCCAGACGGCACCCTGCTCTTCGCGATCAAGGTACCTAGCGCTCAGGAAACCTCACTAGTCAAGGCAACGGTCAAGGCCATCACCTGGACCAAAGCTGACGGCACCCAGGGCCGCAAGGACGTGACCCAGAAGCAGCGGCGCTGACCATTCCTTCATAACGTAGGCACCCGTCATACAGGCGATGCATGGCGGGTGCTTGCGTTGGGTAGCAACGGGTTTCAGCTCATGGCGGGAGGCTCCAGCAACGCGGGGCGGCCGGGCTGCTCGCCTCCACGGGCGTCCAGGTAGCTCTTCTTGGGCACCATGACCTTGCGCTTGAAGATGCAGACCACCGTGCCGTCCTGCTTGTAGCCCCTGGTCTCGACCGACACGACGCCCCGGTCGTCCTTGGACGTCGACTCCCACTTGTCAAGAACGGTGGTCTCGCCATAGATGGTGTCCCCGTGGAAGGTCGGCGCGATATGACGCAGCGACTCGATCTCGAGATTGGCGATGGCCTTGCCGGAGACGTCCGGGACGCTCATGCCCAGCAACAGCGAGTAGATGTAGTTGCCGACCACAACGTTCTTGCCGAACTGGGTCGTCTCGGCATAGTTCGCGTCAAGGTGCAGCGGGTGGTGGTTCATCGTGAGCAGACAGAACAGGTGGTCGTCATACTCGGTGACGGTCTTCCCGGGCCAGTGCTTGTAGACCGCGCCGACCTCGAACTCCTCATAGCTACGGCCAAATTGCATAGTCGACATCGTGCCACGCTCTGGCAGGGTTGCCGACCCTGCACATGGAGCAGGTTCGTCATTGATCGAGCACGCGCGGCAATGCGCCATGAGTGACACACCTGCGCGACGTGGGTTATCCACAGGGTCACGTCGCGGCTGCCCCCATTCGGCCATGCTGTCCCCACCATGAACGACCTCCTCGCGAAGCTCAGCGCAGCACACTTTGGCGCGTTCACGTCGCGCGACGCCTATGAGTGCGGCTACCACCGGCAGTCGTTGAGCCAGCTGGTGCGCCGCGGCCAGATCACGCGAGTGGGACCTGGTGCGTATGTCGACCGCGAGCGTTACGAGGCCGCCTCGCCAGAGCGCCGGCACGAGATGTCGACCCGAGCAGTAGTTCGCACCTTCGACGGCAGGGTCTACGCAAGCCACTACTCGGCGCTCACGCTGATGTCGCTGCCTGTCTTCGGGGCGCCGCTGGGCCACATCCACGTTGCGCGAGCGGCCGATGCGCTGAGTCGGCGTCGTTCAGGGCTCTCCATCCACACGGCATATGGCATTGGGGCTGGGCGCCTCATCGGGGGGACACCCAGCGTTACCCCTGCCCTGGCCATCCTGGGCGCTGCAATGACCTGCGGCATCGAGACGGGGGTCGTGGCGGCTGATGCCGCACTGGCCGTCGGCAAGACCACCGTCGACGACCTCCAGACCTGGCTGGACAGACTTTCACGGCATCGCAATGTGACCCGGGCGCGTCAAGCTGTGCGGTTGGCCGATGCGCGGTCCGAGTCCGTCGGAGAGTCACGAACTCGACTGATGCTCAATGCCATTGGCTTCCAACCAACCCCTCAGGTCGAAATTCGCGACCTGCAGGGGAGGCTGGTCGGACGCGTTGACTTCCTGCTGAAACGGGAGCGGATCATCGTTGAGTTCGACGGGTTGATGAAGTATGCCGGAGCCAACGGGCGGGATGCCTTGGCTGCAGAGAAGGCGCGCGAGGATCGCCTCCGCGCGCTTGGCTACGACTTCGTCCGACTGACGTGGGCCGATCTGTCGAGGCCGGCGACGGTTGACCGCCAGCTGCGGTTGGCCACTGGGCGGGCATGGGCTCGCCGCGCCAGCTGACGACGGCTCGGCCACATAGCGCAGGTTCGTCATTGATCGAGCACTCGCGGCAATGCGCTATGAGTGACGCAACTGCGTTATCTGGGAAATTTAGGTTCCGTTTCCGGCTCTGGCGGTTTACCCGGCTGCGCTATCTCGTGAAACCCCGCTTGCCGGAGCAATGGCGTGCCACAGCGCCATAGCGCGCCCCGACGCCGACCATGACACGATGTGCCAGTGAGCGAAGAACAGCACAAGTCAGACAACCGGGGTCGCCCAGTCACCGAAGAGTTCCGTGCCTTCGTGGCCACCGAGTGGGCTCCCCGATCCGCCACCAAGCCGGTCCTGGCAGAGGTCGCACCGTATGCCGCGCGGCGCCGGGCCGCGGTTTCGGCCGCGTTTCCGGGCGAACGGCTCGTCATACCGGCGGGTGGTCTGAAGGTCCGCAGCAACGACTGCGACTACATCTTCCGTCCACACAGCGCGTTCGCCCACCTGACAGGTCTGGGCGGGGATCGCGAGCCCGACGCAGTCCTGGTGCTCGAGCCTCTCGAGAGCGGCTCGCACGAGTCGATCCTTTACTTCCGTCCGTTGGCCGGCCGCGCCACCGAAGAGTTCTTCGGGGACTCCCGCTATGGAGAGTTCTGGGTCGGTGCTCGCCCCGGGCTGGCCGACATCGAGTCCGAGCTCGGTCTGTCGGCGCGCCACATCGAAGAGCTCACTGAGGGTGTGAGCAAGGACGTCGGCGCCACCGGCATCCGGATCGTGCGCGACGCCGACCGCGAGCTGACCGCGGCGGTTGACGACCTTCGCGAGGGGACTTCTGGGTCGAGCGACGCGGAGACTCTGCGCGACGCCGACGAAGAGCTCGCCCACTTCCTGTCCACACTGCGACTCGTCAAGGACGAGTGGGAGATTCGTCAGATGCGAGAGGCCATCGAAGCGACAGCCAATGGCTTCGACGCGGTCGTCGCGAGTCTGCCTGACGCCCTCGAACAAGGTCGTGGCGAACGATGGGTCGAGGGAGTCTTTGGTCTCCACGCCCGACACCAGGGCAATGGCGTGGGATATGACTCGATCTGCGCCGCAGGTGACCACGCCAACACCCTGCACTGGATCAAGAACACGGGCGACATCACGGACGGCGACCTGCTGTTGCTCGATGCGGGGGTCGAGGTCGACTCACTTTTCACCGCGGACATCACACGCACGCTGCCGGCCAACGGTCGCTTCAGTGAGGCGCAGCGCAAGGTCTACGACGCCGTATTCGCCGCACAGCAGGCCGGGATTGCAGCGGTCAGACCAGGGGCAAAGTTCTCCGATGTCCACGACGCCGCGATCCGGGTCATCGCCGAGCACCTGTACGCCTGGGGCCTCCTGCCGGACGGCATCGACGTCGAAGCCACGATGGACAAGGAGCACGGGCAGTACCACCGCCGCTGGATGGTTCACGGCACCAGCCACCACTTAGGCCTGGACGTTCATGACTGTGCTCTGGCCCGTCGCGAGGAGTACATGGGCGCCGACCTGGCCGCCGGCATGATCCTCACCGTCGAGCCGGGCCTGTATTTCAAGGCCGACGACCTCCTGGTTCCCGCTGAGCTGCGCGGAATCGGGGTGCGCATCGAGGACGACGTCCTGGTCACCTCAGACGGGTGCGAGAACCTCTCCGCCGACATACCGAGGACGTCGACCGACGTCGAGGCCTGGATCGCCAACATCCCCAAGGACTGACGCGAGGTCAGGCGCTGAGGGGCTGACCGCCCGGCATGTTCGCCAGCAGGGCCCGACCCTGCTCGGCAAGCTTGTGCTCCACGAGAACCTCGTAGCGCGTTGCCACGACTTGGCTCACCGACGTGAAATCCCGCCGACCCTTGGTCGCGGCATACCCGATCGTTGCCCAGACGAGGCCGAAAACGGCACCGAACGCCACCGTCGACAGGACAGCGAACGTGGAGTTGCCCTGACCGAACAAGGCGAAGATGAGCCCGACAAACAGCCCCATCCACATCCCCGACAATGCACCGGCGCCCATGACCCGCCCACGCGTCAACCGTCCGGTCACCCGCTCGACCAGCTTGAGATCGGTCCCGACGATCATGCAGTTCTCGACGGCGAACTCGTGGTCGGACAGATAGTCCACAGCCTTCTGGGCCGCCTCGTACTTGTCGTAGCTTCCGAGTGACATCGGGTAGTCAAGGATGAGCCCACCGACTGGGATCCGGCCGCGCCCTGACATAGCTGACTGAGTGCTCATGAGGACATTCTGGCCCACTCAGCGCAACAGCACTACGCGGTTGAGCGAAGCTCAGCCGCGTAGGGCATAGTCCTCGAGCAGCCGGCGACCGATGATCATCCGCTGGATGTCCGCCGTGCCCTCGCCGATGAGCAGCATTGGCGCCTCGCGGTAGAGCCGCTCGATCTCGTACTCCTTGGAGTAGCCATAGCCGCCATGGATGCGGAAAGAGTCAGAAACCACCTCGGCGCAGTACTCGGAGGCAAGGTACTTCGCCATACCGGCTTCCAGGTCGTTGCGCTCGCCGGAGTCCTTGCGACGCGCCGCCCGGACCATCATCTGGTGGCCGGCCTCGATCTTGGTGGCCATCTCGGCCAGGCGGAACATCACCGCCTGATGTTCTGCAATCTTCTTGCCGAACGTCTCACGCTGCTGGGCGTAGGCGATCGCGAGCTCGAAGGCTCTTAGCGCGACGCCACATGCGCGAGCTGCGACGTTGACTCGGCCCACTTCGACACCGTCCATCATCTGGTAGAAGCCCTTGCCCGGCTCGCCACCGAGAATCTGGTCGGTTGTGGTGCGGTAGCCGTCGAGGATGAGCTCGGTCGTGTCGACGCCCTTGTACCCCATCTTCTCGATCTTGCCGGGGATGGTCAGGCCTGGCGCGGTCTCTCCGAAACCGGGTTCTTTGTCGACCAGGAACGTCGTCATGTTCTTGTAGACCGAGTCGGCCCCGGTGTCCGTCTTCACAAGCACCGCAACGAGATTGGAGGTTCCACCGTTGGTCAGCCACATCTTCTGACCGTTGATCGTCCATTCCCCGTCTCCGCTGGAGACGGCCTTGGACTTGATCGCCGCGACGTCGGAGCCGCAGCCTGGCTCGGACATCGAGAACGCTCCGCGAACCTCACCGGTCGCCATCCGTGGCAGGTATCTCTGCTTCTGTTCCTCCGTGCCGTGCTGGAGCACCATGTAGGCGACGATGAAGTGGGTGTTGATGATGCCGCTCACGCTCATCCAGCCGCGGGCGATCTCCTCGACGCACAGCGCGTAGGTCAGCAGGGACTCGCCGAGCCCGCCGTACTCCTCGGGGATCATCAGGCCGAATATCCCCATCTCCTTCATGCCTTCCACGATTTCCGTGGGGTACTCGTCTTTGCGCTCGAGCTCCATGGCCACAGGGATGATCTGCTCGTCGACGAACGTGCGCACGAGCTTGACGAGCTCGATCTGGTCTTCGGTAAGGCCTTCCGTGTGCTGCAGTCGTGCCATCGCCGTATGCCGCCCTTACATGTGGGTTCCAGGAGCTAACTGCGAGTATGCCGGAGCCGCCGCCCCCATGAACAAGGGACGGCGCGCGGGCCTCCGGGACTAATACCGGGGCCGACCGGCGGCACAGACCCTCGCCTCCCGCGGAAAACCGGTTGCGCCCAGCCGTGCGACGCGGGAACCTGAAAGGAACGCCGCGCCGCGAGGGCGCGCCTGCTCCGAGGAGGGCCGTGAGATGTCAACAGCTGCGCTGAGTTCTGCCTGCGCCCTTTCCCTCCGTCTCCTTGGAGATTTCCCTTGTCCCACAACAGTTTTGACTCACATGACAGACTTTTGCAGTCATCGACTCATCTGACGCCCGAGGAGCCGGCCACTCTCACGGCTGACTTCCGCGGCAACATGTTCTCGGTCGACACCACACCCGACGACCCCCCTGAAGGTGAACGCTGGTCCAGCTGGGATGGCGCCCAGCATGGCCCCAGCCCTCGTCCGGACTGGGTGATCACCGACCTCGGCGCCGTCGAGGAGGACCTAGGCATCCTCAAGAGCGGCAAGGAGGCCGACGTCCACGTCGTTCGCCGATGGGTCCCACGCACAAGCGCGGAGAACGAGGGCGACCGGGGCGTCTATATGGCCGCAAAGCGGTTCCGCGACTCCGACCACCGGATGTTCCACCGGGACGCCGGCTATCTCGAGGGCCGGCGGGTTCGGCGCAGCCGCGAGATGCGTGCCATGGCACGACGCACCGAGTTCGGCAAGGCGCTGATCTCGGGTCAGTGGGCCTATGCCGAGTTCAATGCCCTGGGCGAGCTGTGGAGCCTCGGCCTGTCCGTCCCCTATCCCGTGCAGATCACCGGCACGGAGCTGCTGATGGAGTTCATCGGCGACGAAGACCAGGCGGCTCCGAGGCTGGCGCAGACGCGCCCGGACCCGGCCTTGCTCGTCGACCTCTTCGAGCAGCTCCGAACCGCCATGACAAGGCTCGCCACTCGCGGTTGGGCCCACGGTGACCTCTCGGCGTACAACGTCCTGCTGCATGAGGATCGCCTCGTCCTGATCGACTGGCCGCAGATCGTTGACATCATCGGCAACCCGCAAGGACCCGAGTTCCTACAGCGCGACTGTCACAACATGTGTGCCTGGTTCACAAGCCGCGGCCTCGTCGTCGATGAGGGCGAGCTCCTCGGGGACCTCATGGCTGCGGCAATGTCCAGATGGTGAACCGGTCGGTCAGGGGCTGGGCTTGTCCCACTTCTCCTGACGGCTCATCGCGGCGGCGCGACCCTTGGCCGAGATCACCAGGGCCATCTTGCGGGAGGCCTCGTCGATCATCTCGTCGCCGAGCATGACCGCACCCAGCTTGCCGCCGGCCTCTGAGGTGAAGTAGTCGTAGGCGTCCAGGATGTTCTCGGCGTGGTCGTAGTCGCCCTGGCGGGGGCTGAAGACCTCGTTGGCGGGCGCGAGCTGACCGGGGTGCAGGACCCACTTGCCGTCGAAGCCGAGGGCAGCCGATCGCCCTGCCACCCGGCGGAACCCGTCGATGTCCTTGATCTGGAGATACGGTCCGTCGATCGCCTGCTTGTCGTAGGCGCGCGCCGCCATCAGGATCGACATGAGGATGTGGTGGTAGGCGTCGCCCACGTCGTAGCCTGGCGGCTGCTCACCGACCACGAGGCTCTTCATGTTGATCGACGCCATGAAGTCGGCCGGTCCGAAGATGATCGTCTCGACCCGCTGGCTCGCTGCGGCGATCGCGTTGACGTTGGTGAGGCCCAAGGCGTTCTCGATCTGGGCCTCGATGCCGATCCTGCCGACTTCCAGGCCGGTGGACTTCTCGATCTGGGTCAGCAGCAGATCGAGGGCAACGACTTGTTCGGGCGTCTGGACCTTGGGCAGCATGATGGCGTCAAGGTTGGCGCCGGCCCCCTCGACGACCTCCACGACATCGAGGTAGGTCCACTGCGTCGTCCAGTCGTTGACCCGGACAGAACGAATCGTGTGACCCCAGCCACCCTCGTTGAGAGCCGCGACGATGTTCTTGCGAGCGTCCGGCTTGGCCAGCGGCGCCACGGCGTCCTCGATGTCCAGAAACACCTGGTCGGCGCCCAAGCCCCTGGCCTTGTCGATCATCTTGGTGCTGGAACCGGGAACGGCGAGGTTGGAACGGCGGGATCGAAGGGGGCGCACAGGGGTCGAAGTCACAAAAGTCATACGCCGCAGGCTACCCAGCGGTATGCCGGGTCGTCACGTCGCAGGGGGTGACCTTCTCCGCCCTGATCGATGTCGGGCTAGGCTTCAGCCCGTGACCGACCTGAGCAGTCTCCTCTCCGCAGTGGGCAAGAAGACGGGACTGCTGTGGATCGACGTCCCTGGCGACCGGACCTGGCCCGCATGGCACGCATGGCTTGACGACACGGCATACGTCGTCACCGGGCCAGGCGAACAGAGCCTGCCGGTCCTTCCCGCTGAGGTCACCGTGACTTTCCGCAGCAAGGACACCGGAGGCCTCCTGGTGAAGGTTGCGGCGCACGCGACCGTCATCAAGCCCGACGACCAGCGCTGGGAAGAGGCCTCCAGTGCGCTGAAGGCGTCACGGCTGAACTCCCCGGCAGGCGACATCGTCGCCCGGTGGGCCACCGAGGCCACTATCTACGCGCTCACTCCGCACGGCGATGCCGTCGAGGGTCCTGGCAGCTACTCGCAGGAGTCCCACATCGCTACACCGGCGATCACACCCGCCACCACGCTCACGTGGCGACCTTGGCATTACAAGGGTCGACCGAAGTGGCGTCGCGGAACCCGCCACTGATCCGGATAGCCTTGGCGCCGTGAGCCCCATGACGCGTGTCTTCGTGGCACGCCTTGCCGGACTGAGGGTGTTCGACCCCCTTGGCGACCCGGTGGGCCGCGTCTCCGACGTCGTCGTGCACTTCAGCACACAACGAAGGGCACCGCGCGTCATCGGTCTTGTGGTCGAGGTTGCCGGGCGGCGCAGGGTCTTCGTCCCGATGACGCGCGTCACCAGCGTCGACGCCGGACAGGTCATCACCACCGGCCTGGTAAACATGCGCCGGTTCGAGCAGCGGACCAGCGAGACGCTCGTGATCGCCGAGCTGTTCGAGCGCCAGATCGGCGTCCTCACACCCGAAGAGACGTTCGAGGCGGCGGTCGAGGATCTCGCCATGGAACAGGAGCGCAACCACGACTGGTTCATCGTCAAGGTGTTCGCCCGCAGGGGACCAGGCGGCACCCGAAGCCTCTCCCGCCTCGTCCGTCGCCGGGGCGAGACAGTCCTCGTCGACATCGACCAGGTGACCGGGCTGCACCTGGAGTCGGGCGGGCAGAGCGCCGCCAAGCTGCTCGAAAGCTACGAGGGACTCAAACCGGCCGATCTCGCTGAGCTCATCCACGACCTCAGCCCCAAGCGCCGGGCCGAGGTCGCAGCGGAGCTCGACAACGAGCGGCTCGCAGACCTTCTCGAGGAGCTCCCCGAGGATGACCAGGTCGAGATCTTGCGCGGGCTGGGGGGCGAACGTGCGGCGGACGTCCTCGAGACCATGCAGCCCGATGATGCGGCAGACCTGCTGTCCGAGCTCTCCCCGGAGAACGCCGAGGAGCTGCTGCTGCTGATGGAGCCCGATGAGGCGGCCGACCTGCGCCGGCTGCTCACCTATGACGAGGACACCGCCGGTGGCCTGATGACGACCGAACCCGTGATCCTCGGCCCTGAGGCCACGATCGCCGAGGCGCTCGCGGTGGTTCGGCGGGTCGAGCTCTCCCCAGCTCTCGCCGCGACGGTGTACGTATGCCGTTCGCCCCTGGAGACGCCCACGGGTAAGTTCCTCGGGGTCGTTCACATCCAGCGCCTCCTGCGTGAACCGCCGCACGCCTCGATCGGCAGCATCCTCGACACCGATCTGGAGCCCTTGTCCCCCCTCGACCCTCTGGGCCGGGTCACCCGCATGCTCGCGACGTACAACCTCGTCGGGGTGCCAGTGGTCGACGACGATGGCCGGCTCCTGGGTGCGGTGACCGTCGATGACGTGCTCGACCACATCCTCCCCGAGGACTGGCGTGAGGAACGACACGGGGAGCGCCATGAGGAGCAGCCCGAGGTGATCCATGGCGAATGAGCGCACCGACCGGGCCGCCCGCCTGGATCAGCCACGCGAGGCGAGGCGAGGCCTGTTCAGCCGGCCGCAGGTCGACCCCGACACCTTCGGAAGGTTTGCCGAGAAGTTCGCGCGCTACATGGGGACGGCCAAGTTTCTCGTCTACATGACCGTCTTCGTACTGCTCTGGGTCACCATCAACGTCATCGGGATCGTTGGCCACATCTGGGACAAGTACCCCTTCATCTTCCTGACTCTCATGCTCAGCTTGCAGGCGTCGTATGCCGCGCCGCTCATCCTGCTGGCCCAGAACCGTCAGACGGACCGGGACCGGGTCTCCCTCGAGCAGGACCGGGCCAGCAACGAGCGCAATCTCGCCGACACCGAGTTCCTCACGCGCGAAGTCGCCTCACTGCGAATTGCCCTGCGAGACATGGCAACCCGCGACTTCCTCCGCTCCGAGCTGCGGTCTCTTCTGGACGAGATGCAGGAGCGCGGCATGCAGCGACCACACGAGGAGCGCCCGTTCCTGTCCGGCGATACACCTCCCACGGCATTCGAGGGCCCGCGGCTGACCTAGCATTGAGTCATGCCAGCTCCGTCGCACGACGCCCTTTTTGCCGCCCTCTCCAAGGTCATCGACCCCGAGATCCGCAAACCCGTCACCGAACTCGGCATGGTCGAGTCGGTCGCGGTCGACGACTCCGGGCGTGCCTCGGTCACGATTCTGCTGACGATCTCGGGGTGCCCACTCAAGGACACCCTCACCAAGGACACGACTGCTGCGCTCCTGGGTGTCGACGGGGTCACCAGCGTCGATGTGACCCTGGGGGTCATGAGCGACGAGCAGCGCACCACGCTTCGCACCACCCTGCGCGGCGACAACCCGGAGCGTGAGATCCCCTTCGCCAAGCCGAAGAGCCTCACCCGGGTGTACTGCGTGGCTTCGGGCAAAGGCGGTGTGGGCAAGTCCTCGGTGACCGTCAACCTGGCTGCTGCCATGGCCAAGGACGGTGTGCGGGTCGGTGTCGTGGACGCCGACGTCTACGGCTTCTCGGTGCCCCGGATGCTCGGCGTCGAACGTCACCCGACCCAGGTCGACGACATGATCCTGCCGCCGTTGGCCCATGGCGTGAAGGTCATCTCGATCGGCATGTTCGTCCCGGGAAACCAGCCCGTCGTATGGCGCGGACCGATGCTGCATCGGGCGCTGCAGCAGTTCCTCGGCGATGTGTTCTGGGGTGACCTCGACGTGCTGCTGCTTGACCTCCCGCCAGGGACCGGTGACATCGCGATCTCGGTCGCACAGCTCATTCCGAACGCCGAGATCCTGGTCGTGACCACGCCGCAGAAGGCTGCGTCCGAGGTGGCCGAACGCGCGGGTTCCATTGCAATGCAGACCCACCAGCAGATCGCCGGGGTGATCGAGAACATGTCCTGGCTGGAGCTTCCGGACGGGACCCGCCACGAGATCTTCGGGGCCGGAGGGGGCCAGATCGTCGCCGACTCGTTGACACGGGCGGTCGGCGCACCGGTGCCGCTGCTGGGTCAGATCCCGATGGACACCCAGCTACGCGAAGGCGCAGACGTCGGCATGCCGGTCGTGCTCGGCGATCCCGAGAGCCCTGCTGCGTTGGTCCTGCGCGACATCGCCCGGGGCCTCTCATCCCGCGCCCGCGGGCTCGCCGGTCGCTCGCTAGGACTGACCCCCGCCGGTCGATAACACCAGCCCACCCAGCAGCAATCGTCATCCGTCTCTGCCTGTCTCAGCACTGATATCTATATGATAGTTTTATCAAGTGCGTATTTGAGAACAGGAGCATCACGTGATGTCCGAACCCATCTATACATTGAAGGCCGAGTTCTTCAAGACCCTCGGGCACCCTGCACGGATCCAGATTCTGGAGCTGCTGGCCGAGGGTGAGCACTCGGTGACCGAGCTGATGCCCAAGCTCGGGCTGGAGTCGTCACACCTTTCTCAACAGCTCGCCGTGCTGCGCAGGGCTGGACTGGTCGCGGCCCGCAAGCAGGGAAACAACGTGATCTACTCGATGACCTCGAAGGACATGGCCGAGCTGCTCCAGGTCGCCCGCAAGGTGCTGACCGGGCTGCTCACCGACCAGATGGGTCTGCTGAAGGATCTTCAGGCCAGCAGCAGGGCCACCGCACAGGGCGATCACTGATGGGCCCGGGAAAGACCTCATGCCACGAGGGTCGCCGGTGAGCTGGCTCGGCAAGATCCGCCGGGTCGGACGCATGGTGGAACCAGCACAAGAGGCCCCCAAAGAGACCATCCCACCTCCCACGGGGGTGTCCGGCTCCCTTCAGCTCAGACATCTGGATGCCGGCTCCTGCAACGGTTGCGAGCTCGAGATCTCCGGCACGTTCTCCCCCGTCTATGACGCAGAGCGGTTCGGGGCACGCCTCGTCGCCTCGCCACGCCACGCCGACGCACTGCTCGCGACCGGGGTCGTCACGCACAACATGCACGAGCCGTTGCTCATCACGCTCAACGCCCTTCCAGAACCCCGGATCGTGATCGCCGTTGGCGACTGCGCCTGCAATGGTGGGGTATTCGCCAAGGGCTACGGAGTCGTCGGTTCCGTGGCCGACGTGGTGCCAGTGGATGTGCAGGTGCCGGGCTGTCCGCCCACGCCCCAGGAGATCATCACAGCGCTGCGTACGGTGACCGGCCGGTGACCACCGCCGTTTATACCTCCCCCGCAGTTCCGATGCCGGGTGTGAGTCCCAGCCGCCAGGATGTGGCGCCCTTTGAAGCCGCACTCTCCGGAGGCGTCACTGCCGTTCTGGGAGCGCTGGGCCTCGCGCTCGGCCTGACCGGGGTCTTTGGCGAGCCGCGGCATCTGCGGATCGGCTGGCTGCTCCCGCTGATCGGCGCCACCTTCGATCTCGATCCGCTGGGTGGGTTGTTCATCTCCGCGACGGGCGCGGTCTCGATCGCCGTGGGGATCTACGCGATCGGGTACGCGAAACGGGAGCACTGGGCCCGTTTCCCCATGGTCATGCTCCCGCTCTTCGTGGTGGCCATGATGCTCGTTCCTGCGGCCGGATCGGTAGCCACCTTCCTGCTGGCCTGGGAGCTGATGGCTGCCGCGTCGCTGTTCCTCGTGCTCACCGAGCACCGCCGAGACGCAGTCAGGTCCGCTGGGGCCTTCTACGCCATCATGACCCAGCTGGGTTTCGCTGCCATCCTGATCGCTCTTGTCGTTCTGGCCGCAGCCGGCGGTGAGACCTTCGCAGGCATCGCGGCGCATGCTCCCGGTCTCACAACCGGCACCCGCACGACGGTCTTTCTGCTGACCCTCATGGGATTCGGGTCGAAGGCTGGCCTGCTTCCCCTGCATGCATGGTTGCCGCGAGCGCACCCCGAAGCACCCAGCCCCGTCTCGGCGCTGATGAGCGCGGCGATGGTCAACATGGGCATCTATGGCATCATCCGGATCGACCTTCAGCTGCTCGGCCCGGGTCCGCACTGGTGGGGCCTGACCTTGATGGTCTTCGGGGCCGTATCGGCGGTCTTCGGCGTGCTGCAAGCCTCCGTGGCGACCGACCTGAAACAGCTGCTGGCCTACTCGACCACCGAGAACATGGGACTGGTCACCCTCGCGCTTGGTACTGCCGCGCTCCTCAGCTCTTCTGGTGCCCCGACGGTGGCTGCTATCGCCATGACTGCGTCCCTCCTGCTCCTTTTGAGCCACGCGGCCTTCAAGACTCTGGCTTTTCTCGGCGCCGGGTCCGTGCTGGCTGCTACCGGCCTGAGGGACCTGGACAAGCTCGGGGGCCTCGCCCGGCGGATGCCGGCAACCACCGTGCTGTTCGGCATCGGAGCACTGGGGGCTTCCGGCCTTCCCCTGGGTGCTGCCTTCGCCGCGGAGTGGCTCCTCTTCCAAAGCCTCATTCATGCGCCCCACGGGGCCAACACCGTGCTCGCGCTTGCCATGCCGTTGTCGGTGGGCGCCGTCGCTCTGACGAGCGGGATTGGAATCCTCACGATGGTCAAGGCGTTCGGTGTCGGGTTCCTGGCCCGGCCGCGTTCGGCGGCCGCCGAGGCCGCCCGCGAAGCACCGGCCAGCATGCTTGCCGGCATGACCCTCGCCGCTGGGGCCTGCATGGTATTCGCGGTCGCGCCGGTGGTGTTCGGTCCGACCCTTGTGCGGGTCCTTGCCGTGCTGCCCACAGTTGCTGGGAACGCGGAGGGTCTGCGACTCGGAAGCTTCCTGCGCCTGCCCGGTTTCGCCGGCTCGATCGCACCGGGGGTGCTCGCGGCTGCCCTGGTGATCGCGGTACTGATCTCTCTCGTCGTTGCTCGTTGGGGTATCCGTCATCGCCCCGCTGCCCTGGTGACCCCGCTCTGGGCTTGCGGTGCGGAGGGACTCAGCCCCCGGATGCAGTACACCGCCACGTCCTTCGCAGAGCCTCTTCAGCGCGTCTTCGACGACATCTTGCGGCCCGACACCGACGTGGAGGTCACCCACTTCGCGGAGTCGCAGTACCTCGTCGAGAAAGTCACGTACCGAACCCGGCTGGACGACCCGGTCGAGCAACGCTTCTACATGCCGGTGGTCCGAGCCGTGACCGGGTGGGCGCAGTGGGTGCGCCGCGCCCACAACGGCAGCATCCACGTCTACCTGTCCTATGGCGCTCTGGGGATGCTGATCGTTCTCCTGGTCGCCCGATGAGCGCCCTGTCGGTCGTTGCCGCGGCCCTTCAGGTGGTGGGTGTCCTGGCCGTCGCGCCCCTGGTCGTGGGCGGGATGCGGCAGGTACGCGCCCGGTTGGAGGGCCGCGCCGGCGGCGGTATCGGTCAGCCATGGCGGGATCTCCGCAAACAGCTTCGCAAACAGCAGATCACGCCCACTGGAACAACTCTGGTGTTCGCACTGGCACCGGCGGTGCTCGCCGGAAGCACACTTCTGATTGCCGCCATCGTGCCGATCATCGCCCTGGGGTCCCCGCTCGACCCGGTCGCCGACCTGTTCGGCGTCGTCGGTCTGCTGTTCCTTGGAACGGTCGCCCTGACCCTGGCCGGCCTGGACACGGGCACAGCCTTCGGCGGCATGGGATCCAGCCGCGAGATCACCATCGCTGCCCTCGTCGAGCCAACCATCCTGCTCGCCGTCTTCGCCCTGTCCGTGCCCGGCCACTCAGCCAACCTGGCCGCCATCGTCTCCGGGACCGTGCGCAACCCCGGACAGGTGCTCACTCCCGGGAGCCTGCTGGCACTGGTTGCGCTGGTCATCGTGATCATCGCCGAGGCCGGGCGACTGCCGGTGGACAACCCCACCACGCACCTCGAGCTGACCATGATCCATGAGGCGATGGTTCTGGAGTACGCCGGTCCCAAGCTGGCACTGGTGGAGTGGGCCAGTGCCATACGCCTCACCGTCATGCTGGCGCTCATTGCGAACCTGTTCCTGCCGTGGGGTATCGCAGGTGCGCACCCCACGGTCTTTGCGGTTCTGCTCGGAATCGTGGCAGTCACCGTCAAGGTCGTCGCCCTGGCCAGCTTGCTGGCCGCCGGTGAGGTGTTCATCGCCAAGCTTCGGCTGTTCCGGGTGCCCGAGCTCTTGGCTGGGTCGTTCCTGCTCGCCCTGCTGGCGGTCACAGCCTCCTATTTCCTCGCCGCTGCACCTGTCTGACCGCCACCACAACAGCCAACACAACCTGAACAGATTGGAGAGCAGATGACACAGACCACGTATGCCGGACTGCTGGACCTCGCAGCAGGCGCATTCCTGCTGACCGCTGTCCTCATCGTCTGGCGCCGTGAGCTCCGCGCCATCGTTCGGCTGCTGGCATGGCAGGGCATGGCGCTGGCTGCGATCCCTCTTGTCGAAGGCATCTACCAGGGTGACCGGGCTATCGTCACCGTCGGGGTCATCGTGCTGGTCCTGAAGGCGCTCGTCCTTCCGATCCTGCTCGGTCGGGTCGTCGGGACCGAAGATCAAGAACGCCGCGAAAGCACCCCGCTGGTGAACACCACCGCCTCCCTGCTGATCACGGCAGGCCTGACCGTCATGGCGTACGCGGTGACCCGGCCGATCATCGCCCTGGATCCCACAGAGGCGACGCGTGCCGTACCTGCCGCATTCGCCGTGATCCTGATTGCCGTCTTCGTCATGGTCAGCCGGCGTCGCGCCCTCTCCCAGGCAGTGGGGTTCCTGATGCTGGACAACGGCATCGCCGCCACCGGGTTCCTCATCACCGCCGGTGTCCCCCTGATCGTCGAGCTCGGCGCATCCCTCGACGCGTTGTTTGCCGTCCTGGTGCTGGGCGTGCTCACCGGGCGGATGCGCCGCGCCTTCGGAGACACCGACCTCGACCAGCTACGAGAGCTACGCGACTGATGAACATCCTGCTGATGGTGCCGATCCTCGCCCCGCTGGTCGCGGCCTTGCTCGCAGCCCTCCTGGGATGGCGACGCCTGACCGCTTCCGTGACCGTCCTGGCCGCTCTGTCAGTGCTGGTCAGTGCCTCCGCCATCGGTCTCCGTATCGGTTCCGGGGCGCAGTTCGGCGTCTGGCGTGTGCTGCGAGCCGACGCGCTCAGCATCACCATGCTCATCGTCATCGGCACTGTGGGCACCCTGGCGACCTGGGCCAGCGTCGGCTATATCAACGCCGAGCTCGCCCAAGGACACACGAACCGCAAGGGCGCCAACCTCTATGGCGTGCTGGTCCCCGTATTCCTCTCGGCTATGGCACTCGCTGTTCTGGCCAACAACATCGGGGTGATGTGGGTAGCCATCGAGGCCACCACGGTGGCGACCGCGTTTCTGGTCGGCCACCGCCGGACCCGTCCGGCGCTTGAAGCGACCTGGAAGTACGTCGTCATCTGTTCCGTCGGTATCGCGCTGGCGTTCCTTGGCACGGTTCTGCTCTACTTCGCCAGCCTGCACGCTGGCGCCTCGAGCGAGACCGCCCTGGACTTCGACGTTCTGCTTCATTACGCGCCTCAGCTCGACCCCGCGGTGACGCGACTTGCCGCTGGCTTGTTGTTGCTGGGCTATGGCGCCAAGGCGGGGCTCGTCCCGTTCCACACCTGGCTAGCGGACGCGCACAGCCAGTCCCCCGCCCCGGTCTCAGCGCTGATGAGTGGGGTGCTGCTCTCAGTGGCGTTCTCGGCGCTGCTTCGAATGAAATCCATCATTGACCTGGCGCTTGGCACGGGCTTCATGCGCACCGGACTGCTGATCGCCGGGCTCCTCACCGTGCTGATCGCAGCGTCACTGCTCGTAGTTCAAACAGACTTCAAACGAATGCTGGCTTACTCCTCGATGGAGAACATGGGCCTTGTTGCCGTTGCGGCAGCCGCTGGCACCGAGCTCGCCATCGCCGCCCTACTGCTCCACGTGCTGGCCCACGGGATCGGCAAAGCGCTCGTGTTCCTCGCCGCTGGGCAGCTACAGGCCGCGCACGACTCCACCGCGATCGGTGACGTCAATGGCGTCCTTGCCCGATCTCGCCTCATCGGTACGTCGTTCGCGGTGGGCCTCGTGATCCTGCTCGGCCTACCGCCATTCGCCATGTTCGCCAGTGAGCTGTCCATTTCCCGGGCGATGGCGGGTGCCCACCTGGAGTGGGCACTGGGCCTCGCGCTTCTGCTGATGGTGGTTGCCTTTGCCGCCCTCGTACGCAATGGAGCCAGGATGCTGCTCGGCTCCCCCGACCCGGGCTCACCGGCAATCGTGGTGCCTCGCTCCGTCGGTGGTGCCCTTGTCACCGGGGTGATACTGAGCCTGGCCCTTGGCCTGGCTGCCGGCCCGTTCCCCCTCCTCTTCCACAATGCTGCCACTGCTCTCGGAGCCCCCCGATGAGCCCAGGAACAGGGACCGGCGAACCACCCATGAGCGACATCCCGATCGGACTGCACCGCAGCCGTCGAACGCTTTCCCCAGACAAGCTCGCCGAACAGGCTGCCACGCTTTTCAAGGATGGCTTCCGCCTCGGTCTGGTCGCCGCCCACGACGATGGCGAGACCCTGCGAGTGGTCTACCTGTTCTTGGCCGGCAACCCCGACCGGCGTCTCGAGCTGGAGGTGACGCTCCCTGCGCGCGACCCGCGAATACCGACGCTTGCTTCACTGTCCTTCCCAGCCTCACGCTTCGAACGCGAGATGCACGACCTGTTCGGGATCGTGCCAGTTGGCCATCCCCAGCCTCGCCGGCTGGTTCGGCACGCGCACTGGCCCGCCGGCTGGTACCCGATGCGTCACGATGCCGGCCCACCGCCGCCCTTCACCGAGACCGAGCCCTACCCCTTCGTCGCGGTGGAAGGTGACGGGGTCTACGAGATCCCAGTCGGGCCCGTCCACGCCGGCATCATCGAACCCGGTCACTTCCGCCTCTCGGTGGTCGGCGAGAGCATCCTCAAGCTCAAGGCCCGTCTGTGGTTCACCCACCGTGGCGTCGAGAAGCTCTTTGAAGGGCTGGACGCCGCCGGCGCGATCCACCTCGCCGAGCGGATCAGCGGGGACACCTCCGCCGGGCACGCCCTGGCCCACAGCCTGGCCGTGGAAGACGCACTCGGCATCACGATGCCAGAGCCGGCCCAGCGTCTGCGCGCTCTTGTCCTTGAGCTTGAGCGCCTCTACAACCACGCCGCCGACCTCGGAGGGCTGGCCAACGACACCGGATTCTCGCTCGCCAACGCCCACGCGCAACGGATTCGCGAACAGCTGCTGCGGCTCAACAGCTCGACCACCGGGCACCGGCTGCTCCGCGGCGCCATCAGCCCTGGGGCCGTCACACTGTTGGCCCTGCCAGACCCTGCGCAGCTCCTGCGGCTTGCTGAAGACCTCGAAGAGGTCGCCGAGCTCATCCTCGCCAACACTGTTGTCCGCGACCGATTCACCGGGACTGCCGTCCTCACCCGCGGACAGGCACAAGACCTTGGCTGCCTTGGCTACGTTGCCCGGGCCAGCGGCCTTGCTACGGACGCACGCCTTGAGCACCCCACGGCCGAGCTGGCGATCACCCCGGTCACACGCACCGATGGAGACGTCCTCGCCCGGTTCGCACTCCGAGTCGACGAGTTCGCAGCCGCCACCAAGCTTGCGGTCCACCTCATCAGCTCCGCCGAGGCCCTGGAGTTCCGAGCCGCACCGGCGCGGGAGTCCGCGACGAGCGAGACCTCGAAGGCAGATCGAAGCGGAGTCGGCATCGTCGAGGGGTGGCGTGGAACCATCGTCCACCGCGTCGAGGTGGACCGTGAAGGACGCCTCACCCGAGCCAAGATCGTTGACCCGTCCTGGTTCAACTGGCCGGCTCTGCCGGTCGCCCTCGGCGGCACGATTGTGCCCGACTTCCCTCTCACCAACAAGAGCTTCAATCTCTCCTACGCAGGTAACGACCTGTGACCCTCACCCGCGTCAGGACGTAGGCGTCAGGACGAATACCGGGATCTCTCTATCGGCCTTGGCCTGGTAACTGGCGTAGTCGGGGAACGCAGCGACACATCGCCCCCACCAGATCGCCTTCTCCTCACCGGTCATCTCACGCGCCGTCATGGCGCGGACAAGGGTGCCGTCCTGCACCTCCACCTGGGGGTCGGCCACGAGGTTGTGGTACCAGTTGGGGTTCTTCGGGGCGCCGCCCTGGGAGGCCACAGCGGCGTACTCTCCGTCGTGCTCGACCCGCATGAGAGGCACCTTGCGCACCTTGCCGGACCTGACCCCCCGCGTGGTCACAATGATCACGGGCATGCCGCGCATCGTCGTACCGGTGGTACCGCCGGATCCCTCGTAGAGCTCGACCTGATCGCGGACCCAGCGTGCTGGGCTGGGGGCATACTCACCGTTGGCGAACATGAGGTCCAGTTAACACCACGGGGTTTGTCAGCTCGTCACGTCCTTGCTCGAAAAGCGGGCCCACGCGGCGAGCCAGAACACCAGTGCATACCCTGCTGCTGTCAGCAGGCCCCGGGTGACGTCACTCCACGCGATGGGATCCCGGAGGAGATCACCAAACGACATCCACCAGTGGGTGGGCAACCACTCGTGGAGCCAGGACAGCTGCGGTATCGAGTCAAGGATGAAG
This sequence comes from Actinomycetales bacterium, assembly GCA_038236365.1. Lineage (GTDB taxonomy): Bacteria > Actinomycetota > Actinomycetes > Actinomycetales > Dermatophilaceae > UBA4719. The sequence goes on from JBBRZV010000016.1 coordinate 23,046, forward strand.
CTCATGACATTGATCACGACGATCGAGATGGTGGCTCCGATGGGCTGCTCGGTCAGGGTTGAGACGAACAAGCCGATCGCTCCCAGCGAGGCAAAGCACAGACCCAGGTAGATGGTGGCCATCAGCACTCGAAGAACGGCCTGACCCATACCGATCTGGGTGCCCGAAACCAGCGTCATCTCGCCACCCCCGAACAATGCCAACCCGGCGACCGCTCCGACCAGAGACACCCACATCGTGGCAGCCATCGAGAAGATTGCGATGGCGGCGTACTTCACGGCCAGCAGTCGCGTGCGACCTACAGGGACGGTGAGCAGATAGCGCAGCGTCCCGATATTCGCCTCACCGGCAACAGAGTCCCCTGCGATCGCGCCCACGGCGAGCGGCAGGAAGAGAGCCAGCTCAAGGGTGAGCGCGGCCAACGCGACGAACAGTCCGTTGGACGTGATCGAGGCAAAGAAGTCAGGCCCGCGCCCGGGGCGCGGTGTCGACACCTTGACGGCGATCGCAATGATGACCGGCACGGCGGCCAGGATGCCCATTCCGGCCTGGTTCCGCCGGCGACCGAAGATCAGCGCAAGCTCGGAGCGCAGAAAACGGGATGAGAGGTGCAGCCGAGGTCGGTCGACGGGATTCGTGATCGACCCGTCGTTCAGTCCGCTGGCCATCCCGTTGGTGACGTCAGCCGCTGACATTGAAGCCCTCCCCCGTGAGTGACACGAACAGGTCCTCGAGGCTTGGGCGCTCGATCGCGAACCCTGTTACCAGCACGCCGTCGTGAACCAGCGCCGCCACGATCTTCTCAGCAGCAATTTCACCCAATGTGCCTGCAGCCCAGCCGGATTCGATCGCGACGTCGGTCAGGCCGAGCTGGCGCAGCACCCGCGCCGCATCCTGAGGACGGTCGGTCTGCACCCGGGCCCGCGTTTCACCAACCGCTCTCACCTGCGCGATCGGCCCCTGGGTCAGCAGCACCCCGACATGCATCACCCCGATATGGGTGCACACCTGCTCCACCTCGGACAGGAGATGGCTGGATACCAGAACTGTGGTTCCGTCCTCGGCCAGGGACCCGATGAGGTGGCGAACCTCCCTGGTGCCTTGTGGGTCGAGGCCGTTCGTCGGCTCGTCGAGGACGAGCAGCTCTCGAGGTGCGAGAAGTGTTCCCGCGATTGCCAGCCTCTGTCTCATGCCCTGGGAGTATGCGCGGTACCGCTTGTCAGCCGCTGCGAGCAGCCCCACGCGGTCGAGTGCGCGATCGACGCGTACCTTGGTCGTGCGCGGATCGGCATGACGGTCAACGGAATCCAGTCTTGAAAGGTTGGCCCGCGCCGACAGGTAAGGATGGAAGGCCGGACCCTCCACCAGCGAACCCACGAGCGGCAGAATGTCCCGGGCGTGGTCGGGCATTGCGTGTCCCAGCAGCTCGTGACGACCTGAGGTCGCCCTGATAAGGCCGAGAAGCATGCGTATCGTCGTCGTCTTGCCCGAGCCGTTCGGCCCAAGAAAACCGTAGACAGCTCCCCTTGGCACCATCAGGTCCAGAGCGTTGACCGCGACCTGCTGCTTGAACCTCTTGGTCAGCCCGTGCGTGGCGACCGCGAAGTCACCAACCGCGACGTCACCGTCCACGACGTCACCGACCGCACTTTCGCCTGTCGCCAAGCCGACCTCTCCTGTGCTTACCGTGCGACTCACGAACCGGCCAGCGCGGCATACAGACCCTCCGGGGTCACAGCCCCGACCACAAGCCGGCCGTCATCGGTAAGCAGCGCGGAGAACGCCGTCCCGGCCAAGAGGTGTCCCGAACCCCAGCTGCCAGACTTCTTGGGCAACAGTCCTACGAACTTCATCAGCTGGGCGATGCTCTGATCCGCACTCGCACCCGGCGTACCAATCGAGCCCGCATTCCCGCTTGGGCTGGCGCCCGGCGCCGGAATCTTGGCCACGAGCACGCTGGTCCAACCTGTGCCGACCACCTTGGGCATGGCTGCCGCATTCGCTTGCGGTGCAACGGGGTTGACGTTGGAGCCAGCAGTCGGTGGCTGGTGCGCGGGCACCTTCGAATCGGTCACTGTGGTGCCCGGCGGCGGCTTGAACGTGAACTGGGCGGCATCGGGCCGGGCGAAGTCCACTGCATTGAACGCCACCTCGAACACCGGTTCCGTCACCGACTTGGCAAAGACCTGGACCCGCAGGGGCACATGCTCAGTACCGTCGATGGCCACCCGGACCTGCGACACCAGCGAAGTTGCGTCCTTGGGCTCGAGCACCAGCTCGTAAGCCGAACGCCCGGCCACGATGGCGGTGCCACTGGTCGTCACCTTGGTGCTCGGCGTGATCGCCGCGAGGGCCTTCTCCGCAGCTGCCTGAGGTGAGGTTGGCAGATCCGTGGGGGTAGGCAGGCCGGGGATCGCCGCGCTCTTGCCGGTGACCTCACCAGCTGGCATGAGGTAGTGCTTGGCCGTCTTCTCCTGGCTGGCCCAGACCCAGACGTCCTGTCCGTTGCGGATCACGTCCGACTCTCCCAGCGTCCCCAACAGGGCCATGCGGGTCTTGTCTGGACCAGCGAACCAGACCCGCATCGTGTGCGTTCCCGAGAGCAGAGAGGTCAGGTTCGAGCTGCCAGTGCCCCCGGAGGCGCCGGCAACCGGAATATCAGGCAGACCGAAGTCGGACCTCTGGACCACTGTGCCGGACAGCCCGTCAAGGCGTGCCTTCTGCACATCGACGAGCAGCTGAGCCGCAGCTCGGGTCGGCAGCCCGTCCCCGGCGATCGCGCGCAGTCCCCCGAAAGCGGCGCCACCCCCGACCAGTGCCAGAGCTGTCACCGTGGGGACCGCCCATCGCAGGGCCGGGTTGCTCTCGAAGATGCTCATGGAACCCATCCTCCACCCGCAGCCCTGAGAGCCACCTGTGAAGTGTGAGTGCGTGAACTCGCCATGGTGGCGCGGCGTCTGAACCGGCCGTGACAGGCTGTGTGCCGTGCGACTGCTTGTGGTGGAGGACGAACTACGCCTCGGGGCGGCGCTTCGACGCGGGCTGACTGCCGAGGGGTTCCTCGTCGACGTCGCCACGGACGGACCAGCTGGCCTTGAGCGAGCGCGCCACGGTGAGTACGACGCGGTGGTCCTGGACGTCATGCTGCCAGGGATGTCGGGCTACGACGTGGTCCGCACCCTTCGCACCGAGGCAAACTGGGTGCCGGTGCTGATGCTCTCGGCCAAGGACGGCGAGTACGACCAGGCCGATGGACTGGACTACGGCGCCGACGACTACCTGACCAAGCCCTTCTCCTTCGTGGTTCTGCTGGCCCGGCTGCGAGCACTGGTGCGGCGCAACCTTCCTGCTCGCCCCTCGGTTCTGACCGCGCGTGACATCACCCTGGACCCCGCGACGCATGAGGTCGAGCTGGCCGGGACGCCGGTTGCCCTGACGCCGCGAGAGTATGCGCTGCTCGAGTACTTCCTTCGCAACCCCGACCGGGTGGTGAGCAAGATCGAGCTGCTCGACAACGTGTGGGATGCGGCGCAGGACACCGACCCCAACGCCGTCGAGGTCTACATCGGCTATCTGCGGCGCAAGGTCGGGCGCGATGTCCTTCGAACCGTTCGCGGCGCCGGCTATCGACTGGTTCCATGAGAGGGCACCTGCAGGGGCTCAGCCTGCGCGCCCGGCTCATGGCGATTGGTGTCACGGGTGTGGCCCTGGCCCTCGCCCTCGGAAGCGTCGCTCTGTATGCCGTTTTGACCGTCACAGTGAACGGCGCCGTGGACGATGGAGCTCTCGCCAGCGCACGCGCGGTCGCGACCATGGTCGACAACAACACCGTCCCGGACCCACTGCCTGTCTCGGGCTCTCAGGTCGCACAGGTGATCGACGGATCGGGCGCTGTGGTCAGGGCGTCGGTGAGCGCCGATCGTCTGACGCCGTTGCTGCGATCGGCCGAGCTGAGCAAAGCCCTTGCAGGGGAACGGATCTCGGTCCCAGGTGCACGAGCGGGCCTGACCGGCACATTGCGCGTGATCGGGGTTCCCGCCGGCACAGCCTCGACCCGGTCGAGCATCATCGTCGCGGTTCCCGTCAGCGAGATCGAGCAGAGCCAGAGCGTCCTTCGCAACACCTTGCTGGTCGCCTACCCCCCGTTGGTGCTGATCATGGCGCTGATCGCCTGGCGGGTCATCGGCTGGACCTTGCGCCCGGTAGAGGTGTTGCGTTCGGGGGCTGCACGAATCAGCGGCAGCGACCAGGACGAGCGCCTCGTGGTTCCTGAGTCCACCGACGAGATCCAAGCGCTGGCGGTCACCCTCAACGACATGCTTGACCGGCTGGCTGCCGCGCGTCGACGTCAGCGTGCCTTCGTCGCTGATTCGGCCCACGAGCTGCGCAGTCCGCTAGCCAGCATGCGCACCCAGCTCGAGGTTGCCCAGCGACTTGGCGAGGGAGGTGAGCTTGCGACCGACCTGCTCGCCGATGTGACCCGGCTGAGCGCCCTTGTCGAGGACCTGTTGCTGCTGGCGAGGGCCGGAAGCGATGTCAGACCCCCGTCCAAACGTGAGTCCGTTGATGTCAGAGCACTCTTGGTCGCCACTGCCAAGCGGTATGCCGACGCGAGGGTGCCGGTGTCCGTCGCTGAAGGGCCAGCGGTGCACGCCAGCGTCAACGCCGAGGAGCTGACTCGGGTGCTGTCCAATCTCGTGGACAACGGCGTACGCCATGCGAGCGCCAGCGTAGTTCTCACCCTACGGGCCGAAGGCGCGCGCGCAGTCCTGACCGTGGTGGACGACGGACCAGGCATACCGGCTGGTGAACGGGAGCGAGTTTTCGAGAGGTTCGCCCGACTCGACGATGCGCGGGATCGGGACGCGGGCGGCACAGGTCTTGGTTTGGCCATAGTGCGCGAGCTGCTCCGTCGTTCGGACGGTTCGATCTCGCTGGATGACAACCCTCAGGGCCCGGGCCTGGCCGCCGTGATCTCTCTCCCCCGCTGATCCCCCCTTTTTCGCAAACCTAGGGACGGTGCACCCTGTCAGCCGCAAACCTAGGGACGGTGCGGAGTGCGGGCGCCCATACCTCGGGACGGTGCGGCCTCAGATTGGGATCCTCGCTGGTTCGGAGCCAGAAGTGTCCCGCCGGTGTCAGTCATCTATCCCGGGCACAATCCCTAGGTTTGGCCTGTTCTCAGCGACACAATCCCTAGGTTTGCGGATCAGTCCTGGTCAGGGGACTGGGTGGTCAGCTCCCTGGCAACCAGCTCGGCGATCTGAGCGGTATTGAGGGCTGCGCCCTTGCGAAGGTTGTCACCACAGACGAACAGGTCGATGGTGTTGGGGAAGTCCAGCGCCTGACGGATCCGTCCGACGAAGGTCGGGTCGGACCCCACAACGTCTGCGGGGGTGGGCCACTCGCCGGCGCCCGGGTCGTCCAGCACGACGACGGACGGCGCCTCGACCAGTGCCTGACGAGCCGCATCTGCGGTCAGCGTCTTCTCGAACACCGCGTGAACCACGAGCGAATGGGTCGTGATGACCGGCACGCGCACGCAGGTCGCGGAGACCTTGAGGTCTGGGATACCCAGGATCTTGCGCGACTCGTTGCGGACCTTGAGCTCCTCCGAGCTCCAGCCGTCATCCTTGAGCGAGCCAGCCCACGGCACCACGTTGAGCGCCAGCGGGGCGGGGAAGGGTGAGTCCTCGCCCAGCTTGTCCTCGACTGCAGCACGGACATTGCCGGCGTGCTGCCCGGCCTCGCGGTTGCCCGCCAGCACGGCAATCTCGTCGTACAGTCGATCGATGCCGGGCTGACCCGCACCCGAGGCCGCCTGGTACGAGGCGACGACGAGCTCCTTGAGGCCCCAACCGGCATGGAGCGCACCAAGCGCGTCAATCATCGTCAGGGTCGTGCAGTTGGGGTTGCTGATGATGCCCTTGGGCCGGTTGCGGACCTGGGCCGGGTTGACCTCCGGCACGACCAGCGGCACCTCGGGGTCCATCCGGAAGGCGCCGGAGTTGTCAACGGCCACAACGCCGCGGGACGCAGCGATCGGGGCCCACTTCGCCGAGATCTCGTCAGGCACGTCGAACATCGCGACATCGACCCCGTCGAAGACCTCTGGAGTGAGCGCCTGGACCACAAGATCCTCACCCCTGACCTTGAGGACCTTGCCGGCAGAACGCTCGGAGGCAACGAGGCGGATCTCTCCCCAGACGTCCTCGCGCTGGCTGAGGATGCCGAGCATGACAGTTCCGACCGCTCCGGTCGCGCCAACAACCGCCAGCGTGGGCTTGTGAGTGCTCATCGTCCGGTACCTCCGTAGACCACGGCTTCGCCGTTGGCCGAGTCAAGACCAAAGGCGGTATGCACCGCGCGTACGGCATCGTCGAGCTGGTCGTCGCGGGTGACGACCGAGACCCGGATCTCCGAGGTGGAGATCATCTCGATGTTGATTCCTGCATCGGCGAGCGCCTTGAAGAGCGTTGCGGACACGCCGGGGTGCGATCTCATCCCGGCACCGACGAGCGAGAGCTTGCCGATGTGGTCGTCATACAACAGTGAGGCAAAGCCGACCTTGGGCTGGATCCGCTTGAGCGCCTGGACGCCGACCTGGCCGTCGGACTGTGGCAAGGTGAACGAGATGTCGGTCAGACCGGTCTCAACGGTCGAGACGTTCTGGACGATCATGTCGATATTGATCTCGGCATCAGCGCAGGCCTGGAAGATCTCGGCCGCCGTGCCGGGGTGGTCGGGCACCCCGACGACCGTGATCTTGGCTTCGCTGCGGTCGTGTGCGACGCCGGCAATGATCGGGGCTTCCACGGTGTCTCCTTGTTCATCAGAAAGTTGGGTGACGACCAGGGTGCCCTCACGGTAAGAGAACGAGGACCTGACGTGGATCGGCATGTCGAAGCGCCGTGCGTACTCGACGCATCTCAGGTGCAGGATCTTTGCCCCGCAAGCCGCCATCTCAAGCATCTCCTCGTTGGAGATCCGGTCGATCTTCCGGGCGGTGTGGACAATCCTCGGGTCCGCTGTGAAGATCCCGTCGACGTCTGTATAGATCTCGCAGATATCGGCATGCAGCGCGGCAGCCAGTGCCACTGCCGTCGTGTCCGAGCCACCACGGCCCAGCGTGGTGATGTCCTTGCTGCTCGCGCTGACTCCCTGGAATCCGGCCACGATGGTGATGTCGCCATTGGCCAGCGCATCCTTGATGCGACCCGGCGTGACGTCGATGATCCGCGCCTTGCCGTGCGAGGAGTCGGTGATGACCCCCGCCTGCGACCCCGTGAACGAGCGCGCGGTGTGTCCGAGGTTGGCGATCGCCATGGCGACCAGCGACATGGAGATTCGCTCGCCGGCGGTCAGGAGCATGTCCATCTCGCGCGCGGGTGGCAACGGGCTCACCTGTTGAGCCAGGTCGAGTAGCCCGTCGGTCGTGTCGCCCATGGCAGAGACCACAACGCAGACATCGTTGCCGGCCTTGCGTGTCTCGACGATCCGCCGTGCGACACGCTTGATGCTCTCGGCATCGGTCAGGGAGGACCCGCCGTACTTCTGAACGACCAAGGTCACAATGAGGCTCCGGTTGGCGGGAAAGGCGGGACGTGCGAGCGTACTAAAGGTCAGTTTAGGTGGTGCCCAATAACCCCGTACGGCCCGGACGTACGCCGAGACGTTCCCTGCTCCATACAGTCTGGCTGGGAGTCACAACGAGACGACCAGGGGGCTGAGCATGATGTCCGGCAGGTCCCGCTGAACGGACTGCAACCGCCATCGGTCGCTGAAGACGGCCAGCACTACACCGTCACTGCGGGTGAGCACCTCGACGGCACGCTGACCGCTCAGTCTCTCGCGGCCCTCCTCATCAGTGCGACGAGCCAGTGAGTACTCCAGCCGGTCAAGCGAGATCGGCGAGTTGAACTCACCGGCCATCCGATGCTCGGCAACCTCGAACTGCATGGGACCAACTGCAGCGAGGACCGGCGCCTGGTCACCTCGCAGGTCGGAGCGCAGCACCTGAACCACACCTTCGTGGTCAAGCTGCTCGATACCGCGCCGGAACTGCTTGTAGCGGCTGGAGTCCTTGGCACGTGCCACCGCGAAGTGCTCTGGGGAGAAGGAAGGGATCGGCGGGAAGGTGACCGGCTCGTCGACGAACAGAGTGTCACCCACCCGAAGAGCGTTGGCGTTCACGAGGCCCACGACGTCACCAGGGAAAGCGATGTCAAGGCTCGTGCGTTCGCGACCCATCACGTGCTGGGCGTACTTGGTGGCGAACGGACGGTTGGTCCCCGAGTGGGTGACGACCATGCCACGGTCAAAGACGCCCGAGCAGATGCGGATGAAAGCGAGACGGTCGCGATGAGCGAGGTTCATCCCGGCCTGGATCTTGAAGACGAATGCGCTGAAAGGAGAGTCGATCTCGCGGAGACGGCCTTCCGCGTCAGGCCGGGCGCCCGGCGCCGGTGCCAGGTCGACCAGCGTGTCGAGCAGGAAGCGGACCCCGAAGTTGAGCACTGCCGAACCAAACATCACAGGGGTGCTGGTCGCGGCCAGGAATCCTTCGGGATCGTGACCGGCTCCAGTGGCCACGATGAGGTCACTTTCTTCGACCGCGCTCAACCAGGCCTCACCCTCGAGGGCCTCGGCAGCCTCAGCGCTGAGGTGAGCCTCAGGAGCCACCGTCGCCCCGCCGTCCGTCCGCGTGAACTTGAGGTACTGGCCGGTCAACATGTCCAGCACGCCCCGGAAGTCGCCCGCGATGCCCACGGGCCAGTTGAGCGGTGCCGGCTGCAGCCCGGTCCGCTCGCTGATCTCGTCCATCAGGTCGAGTGCTTCACGGCCCGGGCGGTCCCACTTGTTGATGACGGTGATGATCGGGATGTTGCGATGTTTACAGACCTCGAACAGCTTCATGGTCTGGACCTCGAGACCCTTGGCCGCGTCCACGAGCATGACGGCCGCATCGACCGCCGACAGAACCCGGTAGGTGTCTTCGGAGAAGTCGGCGTGCCCAGGGGTGTCGACCAGGTTGATGACGGTGTCGCGGTAGGTGAACTGCAAGGCAGCCGACGTGATCGAGATTCCGCGCTCGCGCTCGATGTCCATCCAGTCAGACACCGTGCCGCCGCGACCGTCCTTGCCGTTCACCGCGCCGGCTCGCGTCAGGACGTGGGCATGCAGGGCAAGGGCCTCAGTGAGGGTCGACTTGCCCGCGTCCGGGTGACTGATGACAGCGAAGGAGCGCCGTCTGCTGGCCTCGGCGACCACGACAGGAACCGTCGTGCGCCCGGTCGCCCCCTGGGCTGTTGTGCGGCCCGTCACTGGCACCGTGCTCGTCGTACTCATCGGGGTCAATGTTACGTGTACGGATCGTGACCCCTGACAGCGACGAAAATCCGCTGCCAGAGATGGCCAGGCCGCTACATTCTTGGCACGGCAACATTTCCGGTTGGCAATCTCTGGACTGACGAGGGGCGGTACCCATGGACGCGGCAGCCGGGATCGAGGTCACGGGAGTACGGCGGGCCTTCGGGTCGGTCCTTGCCGTCGACCACATCGATCTGCAGGCTCGTCCCGGTGACGTGACAGCACTTGTCGGCCCCAACGGCGCCGGCAAGACGACGCTCCTGCTCATGCTGGCAACCCTGCTGGCACCCGACGCCGGCTCCATCCGCATCGGCGGCCTCGATCCCCTCGCAACCCCCGGCGAGGTGCGGGCGACCATGGGCTGGATGCCGGACGGGTTCGGCACCTGGGACGCGCTCACGGTGCGCGAGGTGCTCGAGACCGTGGCTGCGGCATACCGGATGGCACCCGGCGCGGCGCGCACCCGGGCCGCCGAGCTGCTCGACCTGGTCCACCTCGAAGACCTCGCCGACCGGCCCGCCCGTGTGCTGTCGCGCGGTCAGAAACAGCGCCTCGGCCTGGCCAGGGCCCTGGTCCACCACCCCAGCGTCCTGTTGCTTGACGAACCCGCATCCGGCCTGGACCCGCGCAGCCGGATCGAGCTGCGGGACATCCTGCGCCAGCTAGCCGCGTCCGGTGCAACCCTGCTGGTGTCCAGCCACATCCTCACCGAGCTGCAGGAGATCGCCGACCGCGCGGTCATCGTCGCCGGCGGTCGCAGCGTCGCGACGCAGGACCTCGGCTCTGACTCGAGCCCCGGCAGCCAGGCGGGTCACCGGGTCTCGCAGTGGCGGATCACCTCGCTCGACCCGCCTGCCCTCATGGCGGCACTGGCCCACCACGGTGTCACGACCAGGCCAATGACCGAAGCCGTCGACATCGACGTGGCAGGGGACGTGGCCGCATCCGAGCTACTTGCCCAGCTGGTCGGCGACGGCATACCGATCACGGCGTTCGCCCCGAGCTACGGCGCACTGGAGACGGCATACCTGGCTGCGACGGAGGACCGGAAATGAGCCTGCATGGTGTCAGGACGATCGCCATCTTGGAGCTGAGGCAAAGGCTGCGGACCTCTCGGTGGCCCATCGTCATCGGCATCTGGTTCCTCCTCATCGGCATCGTCGCGGGCCTGACCTGGTGGGCCGTGAGCAACCAACCAGGCGACCGTGGCACGACGCTGTATGACGTGGTGCTCTTCTTCGTCCTCGGGCTCGGCATGCTGGTGGTCCCCTCGCTGACGGCCACCTCCATCAACGGTGACCGGGAGCACGGGGTTCTGGCCACCTTGCAGACCACGCTGCTGACGTCGGGGGACATCGTTGTCGGCAAGCTCGTCGCGGCGTGGGCGATCTCCCTGGCTTTCCTTCTCGCCGCATCGCCGTTCCTGGTGTGGGCCTGGATCGCGGGCGGCGTTGAGGTCGGCCGGATGCTGCTGGCCGTCGCGGTTCTGGTCTTCGTCCTGGCAGTGGTCTGCGCGCTGGGGCTGATGTTCTCCGCGCTCACCGCGCGAACGATCTCATCGGCAGTCCTGACCTACCTGACAGTGGCGGCACTGACCGTCGGCACGGTCATCGCGTTCCTGCTCTCGATACCGATCATGTCTACCGACGTGACCGTCCCGGTCAGGACCGTCCCCGAGGATTGGTTCCAGCAGAACCAGGGCGCCGCAGCCGATGGACAGCCCATGGCCGAGCCGACGGCAGCCGACTGCGTCGTCGTCAACCGGGTGCAGACGATCTACCACACCGAGCGCACCTGGTGGCTGCTGGCGCTCAACCCGTTCGTCGTCGTCGCCGATGCCGCTCCGTCACGAAAACAGGTCGTCTACCTCGGTTTCGAGCCGCTGCAGATGATCAGCGACGGTGCCAGGACGGCGCGCATGGGCGTGACGCCGGGCACTCAGAACGAGTGCTGGCCCGAGCTGCAACAGACCCAGCTCCAGCCGGGTTCGAACGGGGCAATTGGCCCAGGCGGACCCCAGCAGCAGGTCGAACGCGAACGGCTGAACAAGGTACACGCGGTCTGGCCCTATGGTTTTGCGTTCCTTGGGGTCATCGGAGCCGCCTCGATCTGGGTATCCCTGCGCCGCTTGCGGACCCCGATCCACAAGCTGCCCCGCGGCACCCGCATCGCCTGACCGGTTCCCGATCCCCACCGGACCTCGAGCTCCCCACCGGGAACATCTTGAACACCGGTTTGGTTCTGCCAGACCATGAAGCAGTGGCGAGGCGCTGTTCGGATGAGCTGAGCGAGGAGCTCAGTGGTGCAGCGCGTCGAACTCTGCCTCAGAGACGGCGTCGTCGTCGGCGTCGAGTCGGATGTGACCAAGCACCGCCTGCAGGACCTGCAGGGCCCGCCCGGCGCTGTCGCCCCATGACGACAAGTAGCTGAACTGCCACCACCACAGAGCCTCGCTGACCCGTCCGCTCCGGTAGTGCTGCAAGCCGTGAGCCAACGCAGCGGCCACCTCGGCAAGGTCGTTCTACAGTGAGCCCTTGGCCACGGCCACACCAACAAGCGGGTCGACGACATGGACGTAGTCGTCCAGGCCCTCAAAAAGGTTGGCCAGCCCCTGACGAATGGGGTCCACGTCGGCATCCGGGCCGGGGTCGGCCTCGAACCGCTCATCGGGCACCACGTCGACAATGGCACCGAGGCGGGCACCAGCCACCAGAACTTGCGAGACCGCAAGCAGGAGAAGGGGTATCGCCGTATCCGGCTCAGCTCCCGAAGCGACCTCCGTGACCGTGTCCAAGTAGGCACGGGCGTCGCGAGCTGACTCTTCGCCAAGCATCGTCAGATCATCAGACATCGATCAGCCTCCTCCCCTCGAAGGCCCGACCGAGGGTCACCTCGTCGGCGTACTCCAAGTCTCCCCCGACCGGCAGCCCGGACGCCAAACGCGTCACCGTCAGCCCTATGGGGCGCAGCAGACGAGCCAGATAGGTGGCTGTCGCCTCACCCTCGAGGTTGGGGTCGGTCGCGATGATGACCTCGTCGACGACGCCATCGGCCAGCCGGGTCAACAGCTCCTTGATCCGCAGGTCGTCAGGCCCCACGCCCTCGATCGGGCTGATCGCTCCGCCGAGAATGTGGTAGCGCCCCCGGAACTCGCGGGTCCGTTCGACTGCAACGACGTCCTTGGGCTCCTCGACGACGCAGATGCAGGTCAGGTCACGACGAGGGTCAAGGCAGATCCGGCATTGCTCGGCCTCGGCCACGTTGCCGCAGATGCTGCAGAACCGGATCTTGTCCTTGACCTCGATCAGCGCGCTGACCAGTCGCTTCACGTCAACGGCATCGGCCTGCAACAGGTGAAACGCGATACGCTGCGCGCCCTTGGGACCGACGCCGGGCAAGCGCCCGAGCTCGTCGATGAGGTCCTGGACCACGCCTTCATACACATCGACGAGCCTATGCCCTCCGGCACGACCGTGGATCCCGACGCACCGAATTCAGGGTGGTCCGGTGCTACTGGTCCAGCTCGCCAATCACCGTTCCACCGAGGACGCGCGCGATCACCGGCTGTCCCACCGCCTCAGTCTCGTCGATGTCCTCGTCGTCAGGACTGACCAGACTGTCGTCGGCAGCCGATGAGGAGGCACCGGTATGCCGAGTGCTCGCCTCTCGTGCCACCGCTGCCCTCGCCCGCTGCCTCGGCGTCGTGAGTCGGTCGGGTGCACTGATGGCACCGGGGGCGCCTGCCACCGGCACCGGACCTTCTGAGGCAGCAGCCGTCATGGGAGCGGTGTGCGCTGGACCGGCCGTGGCAGGACCGGCAGTGGCAGGACCAGGCTCGGCAGACTTGGGCGTCGAGACGGCCTCGACGACAGCCTCGACCCCGAGAACCTCGCTCAGAGCCTGACGCACCAGCTCGGCGTGCTGTCCTCGGCGGAACGTCGTGGCCAGGCCCTCCGTCTGGATCCCGAGCAGGAGACGCTTGCCGTCGTAGTCCATGACCTGGGTGTGCTCCGAGAGGAACGTCCACGTGGCCCGACGGATGGTGAAGATCTTGGCCAGGACGTCAGGCCATGAGCGGCGGATCGCCGCAGTGTCGATTCCCCCCGGCCTCGGCCCGAAATGGGGTGCCTCGCCCGAGGGTGACTGCGTGGCAGATGGCTGGACACCCTCGGTGGCTTGCGCTGGCTGGAGCCTGCGCGCACTCTGGGCGGGCGGTGGCGCTGCTGCGCGTGGCTCTCGCCGGGCGGGGGGCGCTGTCGCCGTCGGCTCGGGTGTCGTCGTTGTCGCCGGCCGGTCGACCTCGCGCTGTTGGCTGACTACGACCTGGGGAACGGGTCGAGAACCAGCCGGCGCGGGGGCGCCACCGATCTCAAGTCGACGTTCGAGACGATCGAGCCTTGCGGCATAACCGCTCTCTCCGGAGGCGCCCGGCAACAGCACTCGGGCGCAGATCAGCTCAAGCTGCAGTCGTGGCGCGGTCGCGCCTGTCATCTCGGTCAGGCCCGCGTTGACGATGTCGGCCGAGCGAGACAGGGCGCCGGGACCAAACGCCGCCGACTGCTGGCGAATCCGCTCGAGCTGGTCCTCGGGGATGCCGCGCAGGATCGACGAGGCGCCGTCCGGCACAGCCGCAACCACGATGAGGTCGCGCAGTCGTTCGAGCAGGTCCTCGACGAAGCGCCTCGGGTCATGGCCGGTCTCGATGACCTTGTCGATCTGGTGGAATACGGCGCCACCGTCGCCAGCCGCAAGGCCGTCGATCGTCGCGTCGAGCAGCTCCCCCGGAGTGAACCCGAGCAACGCCGCAGCCCCCGCGTAGGTGAGCCCCTCGTCGCCCGACCCTGCAATCAGCTGGTCCAGCACGGAAAGCGAGTCGCGTACCGAGCCGCCACCAGCACGAACGACGAACGAGAGGACGCCAGGGGCCACTGCGACCTTCTCCGCGGTGCATAGCTCACCCAGGTAGGACTGCAACCTCAGTGGGGGCACGAGTCGGAAGGGGTAGTGGTGGGTGCGCGACCGGATGGTCCCGATGACCTTGTCCGGCTCGGTCGTTGCGAAGATGAACTTCACGTGCTCGGGTGGTTCCTCGACGATCTTGAGCAAGGCGTTGAAGCCCTGCGGCGTCACCATGTGCGCCTCGTCGATGATGTAGACCTTGTAGCGGGACTGCGCGGGCCCGTATGCCGCCCGCTCCCTCAGGTCGCGCGCGTCGTCGACCCCCCCATGGCTGGCCGCGTCGATCTCGATGACGTCGACGCTGCCCGAGCCGGAACGCGCCAGCGCGACACAGGAGTCGCAGACCCCGCAAGGAACCGGTGACGGCCCCTGCTCGCAGTTCAGGCAGCGGGCCAGGATTCGGGCGCTGGTCGTCTTGCCGCAGCCGCGTGGCCCGCTGAACAGGTAAGCGTGGTTGACCCGTCCGGTCCGCAGCGCCTGCATCAAGGGCTCGGTCACGTGCTCCTGGCCGATGACGTCGGCAAAGGACTCGGGCCGGTAACGGCGATACAGGGCTGTGCTCACGGGCCCAATCTAGTCGGCGCGGCGGACACCCCTGCCAGGGCGTAGAGGACCCCCCGCGTACCTGGAAGAGCTCGCCTGCCCTTGCTGCCTTCCGGCCCTGGGGGAGTTCGGTGAGGTACCACCACGCGGGGGGTCTGGGACCACTCTAGCGGCGGGGCCATGGCGGTCAGAAATCTGGTGGGAAGCGTCGATTGTGGAGTCCGGCGCCCCCTCCGGTAGCCTCCTCGACGGAGGATTCGCATAGTGGCCTAGTGCGCACGCTTGGAAAGCGTGTTGAGTGAAAGCTCTCAGGGGTTCAAATCCCCTATCCTCCGCCAAGTCAGTGCGGGTGAACCGCCGTGACGA
Source organism: Actinomycetales bacterium (assembly GCA_038236365.1). GTDB lineage: Bacteria > Actinomycetota > Actinomycetes > Actinomycetales > Dermatophilaceae > UBA4719. Next base: position 38,283 of record JBBRZV010000016.1, read on the forward strand.
AGGTCATAGCTTCTCGGGGCGCAGTCGGCTCCACTAGATGACGGCGGCGGTATGCCTAAACTGTCGCCATGATCTTCAAGGGTGTGGGCAACGGGCGTCCCTATCCCGCGCACGGACTTGAGACGGCTCGGGACTGGGCCGACGTCCCGCCGCGCATGGTTCGCCTCGATGAGCTGATCACCACCAAACGAAACCTCGACCTGGCTGCCCTGGTGTCTGAGGACTCCACCTTCTATGGCGACCTGTTCGCCCACGTCGTGCAGTGGCAGGGCGCGCTGTATCTCGAGGACGGCCTGCACCGGGCCCTGCGCGCCGCGCTACAACAACGGCCCGCTCTGCACGCACGAGTGCTGGTGCTTGACTAGCGGCGCTGTCATGATCGGTAGGTAGCAACTGACCGACCCGGGGGAGGCGACCTGTGGATCCAGCGCAGAAGGCCGTGCTCTCAAGCCACCGCCGCCGTCGGCGCCGACGCGCGGCTATCACCCTGACCCTCGTCGGTCTGGTCATGGTCGGGACGTTCACGTATGCCGCGGCCTACTTTCAGGGATGGGTCGGCTTCGGGACGCCGAAACCCGTGGCCAGCCGCGCATGTCAGGCGGCTGCCCCGGCCAAGGTCGTGACACCGGGGGCGGTCACGATGAACGTCTTCAACGCGACCAACCGCAACGGGCTGGCTGCGTCAGTCGCAAAGTCGTTGCGACGACAGGGTTTCAAGGTGCATACCATCGCCAATGACCCGCTGGGAAAAAGCATTGCCGGCGTTGGCGAAGTGCGCCACGGACCGCCTGGTGCTGCCGGTGCCACGCTCGCCGCATCGACTCTCCCCGGCGCCACTGTCATACTCGACAGTCGGACCGACGAGACGGTCGACATCGTGCTTGGCGACCGCTTCTCAGCCCTACGCACCCTGCCGAAGGGCGCGACTTCCAAGGCAGCCAAACCAGCTCCCGCGCCATCCCCATCCTGCTGAGAACTGATGCTCTGCTTCGGTATTCGGGTTGGATCGTCCAAGCGTCACCATTCCCGGACCTGCCTGCCCGAGCTGGGAAAGGCTAGGTCGCGTCCTCGTCATACGGTGTGGGCGCATCCGGGTCACGGGGCTTTGAGGGTGATCTTTCCTTGACGGCGCTGGGCTGCCCCTCGTCGATGTGTTCACCATTGTCTGGCCCTTCGTCCAGAAGAGCCTCACGGACGATGCGGCGGGGGTCGTACTGACGGAAGTCGTACTGCTTCCAGTCGACGTTGTCGAACTCCGGCCCCATCTGTTCGCGCAGCTGCACCGTGGCCGCGTCTGCCATGCCCTTGAGCTGTCTGACCATCCGGGCGAGCTTTGCGGAGTACTCCGGCATCCGCTCAGGACCGATCACCAACAGGGCGACGACGACGAGAACCACGAACTCCCAGCCGTTGATGTCGAACACGTTGTGGACCTTATCTTCTATTGGACCGGTCAGCTGGCCGCTTGCAGTGTCATCTTGACAGTTCGTTCGGTAGTTCCACGCCTCACGGTCATGACAACCTGGTCACCGACCGATCTGGCCCGGATGGCAACGACAAACTCGTCGGCTCCGGTGATCGGCCGGCCGTCGAACCTGATGATCACGTCGCCAGGGCGCAGACCTGCCTTGTCGGCCGGCCCGCCCTTCGTGATCGGTGGGCTTCCGTTTCTCGCGGCAGCGGCGATCTTGACCCCCTCACCCTTGTAGGCGGTGTCAATCAGAACGCCGATCACCGGATGCGTGGCCTTGCCGGTGGCCATCAGCTGTTCGGCGGTCTTGCGTGCCTGGTCGCTGGGGATCGCGAAGCCGACACCGATGTTGCCGGACTGCCCACCCACGGGGCTCTCCGAACCAGGAATCCTGGCGATCGCGGAGTTCACGCCGATGACGCGCCCTGACATGTCGAGCAGGGGCCCGCCTGAGTTACCGGGGTTGATTGCCGCATCGGTCTGGATCGCGTTGATGAACGACGTTGTCGAGTCAACGGCCCCACCTGGCGTCACGGGCCGGTTGAGGGCGCTGACGATCCCGCTGGTCACCGTGCTGTCGAGACCCAGCGGTGCACCGACCGCGATGACCGGGTCGCCCACCACCACGCTCGACGAGGACCCAAGGGCAAGCACGGGTAGGCCTGTGCGGTCCACATGGATCACCGCCAGGTCGTATGACGCATCGCGACCGATGATCTTGGCGGCACTGGTCTTGCCGTCGGAGAAGATCACCGTAATCTTTCCGGACGCCCCGGCGGCCTCCGCCACATGGTTGTTCGTGAGGATGTAGCCGTCCTGACGCAGCACGAACCCAGAGCCCGTGCCAGACGCATCGGCTCCCTCAACCTTGATCGTGACGACACTGGGCAGGCTCTTGGCCGCGATGTCGGCAATCGACCCGGCCGGACGGTCCGTGGAACCCGCGGGCGCTGCGGGAAGAGCGACAGCTCCGCCGTCACGCCGGCTCACCACCAACCCACCGACGACCCCTCCGAGGACGGCAGCCACGAGGGCAACGGCCAGAGCGCCGGCAACGACCGCCGTGATGACCCCAGCACCGAAGCCGCCCCCGCCACTGCTGCCAGAGGGATCGGACGTCACCGTCGGGGCCACGGACTCCTCCGGGACAGACACCCAAGGCATCGCCTGCAGCCCGCCGGAGTCGGAGCTGACAACCGGTGAGGGGTCAGCCGGCGGAGGCTGGTGGACGAAGGGGCTGCCGGACGGTGGGGGGTAGCTGGCGACCGCGGGGGGAATGGCCGGCCCAGCATCGGCGGGCGCCGGGAACGGCACAGTCCTCTGATCGTCACGCCCCTCAGGAGGTCGCTGTTCCTCATTCATGGCTCGATTGTCCTCAATGCCTTGCCAAGCACGCCGGGCGGAGGTCCGGAGACGGGGGCAGGCGCCGGGGAGGGTCCGGTGAACGCCGTGGTGAGCTGGATAGACCCGGCGATACCGGCGGGCGCTCCTGGGGAGACTGAGAGGGAGGCGGACTGATTGCTCGCCGCCGAATCGCCGAATAGGCGGACCGTCGCTGAACGTGCGGGCGCGCGAACGAACGAATGGGATGCTGCAGACGGGCCAACGCCGCTGACACCCACGCTCCACGCTGCGGCAGCCGACGCCCCTGCCGCGAGGCTGGCGAACACCGCCGCTCGCATAGGGGACCGGTGCATGGGGGGCGCGGAGCGGGGCACGACGACCAGCCGGGAAGGCTCGCTCCCAGGGGCGGCAGGCACCGCGTGGACGGCAAGGCCCAACAGCGCCAGCTCCAGCCGACTGGGCAGGGCAGGGGTTGCGGAGGTCCGGAGGGAGCTCAGCAGCCGACGCTCCGCATCCGACGCATCCCGGCAACGGGGGCAGATGGCGACGTGCTGGTCGCAGGCCAGGAGCATCGCGGCAGGAAGGGTGCGATCGGCATACGCGCTGAGCATCGTGTCCACGTGTCGCGTGGTCACCAAGGGTCGGACCCGCACGACGAAGCTCATCGGGTCCCCGGAACTACCCGCCCCAGCGCAAAGGCCCGACGGGCGCGCGTCGGCGACACCGTTCTGGACGGATCGGGAGCACGATGCGCGAGGGCCTCGCGCAGCTGGGAGCGACCACGGTGAATACGTGAGCGGACCGTGCCGAGCTTGATCCCCAGCGTGGTGGCGATCTCCTCGTAGGACAGGCCCTCGATGTCGCACAGCACAACGGCCGCGCGAAAGTCCGGGGTCAGGGCATCCAGCGCACGCTGGACGTCATCGTCGAAATGGGTCTCGGTGTAATGCTGCTCAGGGCCGAGCTCACGGCTGGGCAGTCGAGCGGCGGACTCATCTGACAGCGCGTCGAAACGGATTCGCTGCTTGCGGCGCATCTTGTCCAGGAAGACGTTGGTCGTGATGCGATGCAGCCAGCCCTCGAAAGTTCCGGGCTGGTAGGAGTTCAGTGATCGGAAGACACGGATGAACACGTCATGGGTCAGGTCCTCCGCGTCGTACATGTTGCCCGTGAGGCGGTAAGCCAGGCGGTAGACGCGGGCCGAGTGCTGAGTGACAATCTCTTCCCAGGTCGGCGGGACCCATGCTTGCCCGTTGGCGGCCGTGGGCTCGATCTCCTGCGGTGTGTCGGCGCGGTCACTGGTGGTCGTGGTCACGTCATCTTCCTTTGGCTGATGCAAAGTCGACTCCGAGACGGCGGAGCCGACGATCTGGTGGGTCGGTGGGCGGGTAAATTCTCACTACCCACAATGGTTCCGGACGAACCTGAGAGTTTACTGGGTATGACGACCGGACGCCTTAGGACGACGACGACGCACCCTCCAGCCGTGGGTCGGCTGTGCAGGGCGGGCCAGTAGGGTAACGCTCATGAGCGCACAGAAACCGGCCACCTGGGCTTACTCCGAGGAGTTCATCACCGAGGACGAGGTCATGGACGCCGCACGGCTGCGTGGGGTCGAGCTGGGCTGTCCGCCCGTCATGGCATCCGTCGGCGCGCTGTTGCGTCTCTTGGCCGCGGCAGCCCAGGCCAAGGCCGTCGTGGAGGTCGGCACAGGCGCCGGCGTCTCCGGTCTGTGGCTGCTGTCCGGTATGCCCCCAGATGGCATTCTTACGACGATCGACATCGAGGCCGAGCACCAACGGGCCGCCAAGGCGGCCTACACAGCGGCCGGCATCGCTCCGCAGCGAACCCGGGTCATCACGGGCCCAGCGCTCGAGGTGCTCCCCCGCCTGACCGACGGGGCCTACGACATGGTGGTGATCGACGGGGAAAAGAGCGAGTACCCGCTGTATGTCGAGCAGGCCCTTCGTCTTCTGCGTCCCGGCGGAGTGCTTGCCCTGGACAACATGCTCTGGCACGACCTGGTCGCCGATCCTGCCACCCGGGACGAGACCACGACCACGCTCAGGGATCTAGGCAAGGCACTGCGCGACAACGAGAGCCTGCTCCCCGCACTGCTGCCGGTCGGAGACGGCATACTGGCCGCTGTCAAGCGGTAGCCCGGCCGGGCCCAGAGCGGCACGGCGCGACGCCCGGTGGACAATCGGACGCCAAAGCGACACCCGGTGACTCAGGTGCCCACGAGTCATCCTCGTGGTCATTGGCGCGGTCGTCCGGGTCCTCGGTTCGATAAGGCGTGCGATAGGAGGACGAAAGCACCACTACTGACGGAACCGCGCGACGAAAGATCTGTGAGAACGAGCAACAGGTCTGGGAATCCGGATACGGTCGAGTGTGTCGACTTCCCGGTGGTTCCTGACATCCCGCGAACGTGGTAACCCCTCGACGCGGCTGGACGCCCGGCATCGCGACGGGGTGTCCTGGACCGAGGGAAACGAGGTGCGGCCGCTCATCCACGGGGCAACCTACTTCGCCGAGCTTCATGACCGGGTGTCGCAGATGCTCGACGGCGACCTGTTGATGTTCGTCGACTGGCGAGGTGATCCGGATGAGCGCCTCACGGACATCCCGGGCTCGGACATCGGGAAGGTCCTGGCCGAAGCAGCCCGGCGCGGCGTCGAAGTTCGCGGCCTCGTGTGGCGCTCCCATTGGGACCGTCTGGCGTTCTCAGCCGCAGAGAACCGGACTCTGGGAGACGAGATCAACGACGCAGGCGGCGAGTGCCAGCTCGACATGCGCGTGCGCACCGGGGGGTCGCACCACCAGAAGTTCGTCGTCCTGCGGCACCGGGACCGGCCCGAGCTGGACATCGCCTACCTCGGCGGTATCGACCTTTGCCACGGCCGACGCGATGACGCCTCCCACGCGGGAGACGCTCAGCGACAGCCGATGGCGGCGGTGTACGGGCCTCGGCCGCCCTGGCACGACGTTCAGCTGGCCATCACAGGGCCGGCTGTCGGCGACGTCGAGACGGTCTTCCGGGAGCGCTGGGAGGACCCCCAGCACCTCAGCCGCAGCCCGCTTCGCTGGCTCTCTGACAAAGCCCGGCATGACAACCCCCCGATGACCCCTCTGCCACCGCAGCACCCCGATCCATCAGCTGCCGGGCTCCTCCCGGTGCAGGTGTTGCGCACCTATCCTCGTCGGGCCGGTGGCTACCCGTTTGCACCCCGGGGAGAGCGCAGCGTCGCACGTGGCTACACCAAGGCGGTCAGCCTGGCCCGTCACCTGATCTACATAGAGGACCAGTACCTGTGGTCGCCGCAGATCGCATCACTGTTCGCGACGGCCTTGCAACGCAACCCGGGGCTCCACCTGATCGCCGTGCTGCCGCATTTCCCCGACCAGGACGGTCGCATCTCCAAGCCTCCGAACCTTCTCGCCCGGGACCGGGCCATGGCAACACTGCGTAAGACGGCGCCCGGAAGGGTGGCGTTCTACGGGCTGGAGAACCCAGCCGGCATACCGGTGTATGTGCACGCGAAGGTCTGCATCATCGACGACGAGTGGGCTTCGGTCGGCTCCGACAACTTCAACCGCAGGTCGTGGACGCATGACTCCGAGCTCACGGCGGCGGTATGCGACCCCGGGTACGCACAGGCGCTGCGGCTCACCCTTGCCACCGAGCATCTCGACCTCTCCGGACCAGCGGACGACCTGCGCGACCCCAGGAAGGCGTTCGAGGCATTCGCCATCTCGGCCGCACTGCTCCAAAGCTGGTATGACGGCGGATGCCAGGGCGCCCGTCCACAGGGCCGGCTACGACCAGTGAACGAGGCGACACTGTCACGGTTCACCGAGGTCTGGGCCACGGCTCTCTACCGGTTGGTCTACGACCCCGACGGCCGGCCACTCAAACTCAGGATTCGCCGCGCCTTCTGAGGACAGCCGCCCCACACTCGTGCGCAATCGCCGCTGAGGCAGCGGACCGGGACACGTGTGAGCCCTGACCGGTTTCCGGCCAGGGCTCATCGGTCCTTGGTGACGCCTAGGGCGGTGCCAACCTCAGCCGACGCCGGGGCACCCCTTGATGGCGTCACCCAATGCGGTGGCTTCATCCGGCGTCATCTCGACGACCAGGCGTCCACCACCCTCGATCGGCATCCGCAGAACGATGCCACGGCCTTCTTTGGTGACCTCGAGCGGCCCGTCTCCGGTCCTCGGCTTCATCGCCGCCATGGGTAATCCCTCTTCCGTTGTTCTGCGTGTAGACCTTGTCGTGCGCCCCTCTTGCCCCCATTATCGCGCCAACCTCCCCCAGCACGAAATCTGGATCAGACACACTGTCCACTGTGGCTGCCGTTGGCCCTAGGGCTCACCGGCAGCAGGCTGGGTACCGACGTCAAGACAAGGAGCCGACCCCCATGGCAGAGCACAAGAGCGCGCCCGAAGCGCACAGCACGACCTCGCGACCGGGAGCCGTCCTGCTGGATCTCACCGGCGGCGTCGCGACAGTGACGATGAATCGTCCGGAAGCAATGAACTCACTGGACATCGCAACCAAGAGTCTTCTCCTGGCGACCCTTCGACAGGTGGCGGATGACCCCGGCGTCCGCTGTGTCGTCCTGACCGGCACCGGACGGGCCTTCTGCGTCGGACAGGACCTCAAGGAGCACATCGCGCTGCTCTCCAGCCAGGACGAGTCCTTGTGGTCAACGGTCCCTGAGCACTACAACCCCATCGTCGAGCTGCTCTCCACCATGAACAAACCCGTCATCGCGGCGATCAATGGCATCGCCGCAGGCGCAGGCGCAGCCTTCACGTTCGCCGCAGACCTGCGCATCATGGTCGACACGGGTGGTTTCAACTTGGCCTTCGCTGGTATCGCGCTTTCCTGTGACTCCGGGTCGAGCTGGACCCTGCCGCGCCTGATCGGCACGGCCAGGGCCAAGGAGCTGCTCATGTTCCCGCGCACCGTCCCGGCAAAGGAGGCGCTCGAGCTCGGCATGGTCAACCGCGTGGTGAGCGCCGAGGAGCTCCCCGCAGTGGTCGGGGAGCTAGCCCGGACCCTGGCCGCCGGCCCGACGCTCGCCTATGGCTCGATCCGGCGCTCCGTGGCTTTCTCGGCCGGCCACCCGCTGAGCGAGTCCCTGGCCCAGGAGGCCGACCAGATGGCACTCACGGGAGGGAGCCAGGACCACGCGGCGGCGGTGAAGGCTTTCATCGCCAAGGAGAAACCAGCCTTCCGGGGTTGCTGAAGCCAGGCGGCGGCTGACCGGAATGCCTCGGTTCAGGAGACACGGCGCGTCAGCGTGTAGCCGGCTTCGGTGGAGACGAGCACGTATGCCGTGCCCGGATGCAGGGACTCGGCATACTGCACCGGATCACTCTGCGCCTGGACCTGGCCCGGGTCGGTGACCAGGACGAACTCCGGCACGACAGGCGCGGCGGTACCGATGAAGAACACCCGGGTTCGGTGCGTGAGCTGACCAATCAGACCAAGGTCGGTCTCGACCGTTGCGGCATCGGGAATCTCGGACAGGACCCGCTCGGCGGCCTGGGCCCGAGGGCTGGGCTGGTAGGTCGCGGGATCGACCAGATCCTTGAACGGATAGCGCGCGCACAGCAACAGCCCGATCAGCAGAGCCAGGGTCGGGGCCGCTCGACCGTACACGCGAAGCGGCCGCCAGCTGCCGCGCCGGGCTCGCACCACGCCGTCGATCAGGGCCGCGAACACGATCGGCATCAGCACCAGGTCGTAGTGGAAGGACTGTCCCCAGAAGTTCTCGTTGGTGGAGACGAAACGCCACGCGAGCGTCGGCAGCACCATGATCAGCAAGGGCGACTGTGGGGCCATGAAGGCCGTCACCCCCAACAACAACAACACGGTGGTCGCCCGGGGCCCCGAGGTCACGACGTCAAGAGGCAGTGCCAGAACCCGGTGCAGCAGTGAGTCGCCTGCGCCGGACTGCGCAGTCAGGTCGGAGAAACGGGAGCTAGATCCCGTCACGGCGAAGTAGGGCATGAGGACCTTCATCGTGAGTGCGAAAGAGGCGAGCCCGAAGGCTCCAAGGCCGGCACCCCATCGGCGTGCACCGACCAGCAGCATCACCAGACCCAGGGCCGCCACCGTCAGCCCGAGGTCTTCCTTGACCAGTACGAGAGGAGCCGCCCAGGCAACCACGAGCCTCCATCGACGAGCGAGGAACGCCTCGAGCGCAAAGGCCAGCATCGGCAACGCCAGTGACACCTCATGAACGTCGAAGTCCACGGCGGCCTGGATGCCGTAGGACATGCCGAACGCCAGACCTACTGCGACCCCGGACCAGCGACCGAGGTGCCGCATGCCTGCGCGGGTCATGGGGACAACACCCAGCGCGATCACGACGGCTTGTCCGACGAGCAAGGTGATGGGCGTCGGGAACAATCGGTAGAACGGTGCGTAGACGGCGATGGCGGGGTTCCAGTGGTCACCCAGGAAGTTATGGCCGGCGCCCTCGAGGTCGACGATCGGAGCCTGAAAACTGGCGTAGTGCCGGATTGCCTGCTCGAAGATCCCCAGGTCGAAAGACCGCACCTCCATCCGCTGGAAGCGGGCCACGGAGATCGTCGCATAAAGGCCTGCGAAGACCAGGGCCATCGCCCAAGGCAGTGCACGTTCCCACGACCAGCGGGGTGGCCGCCCGGAGATCGAGCCAACCTGGTCGGACGCCCGCCTGATCACCGTCTCGCTCTGGGCCATCCCACGAGTGTTGCCCAGCGCGCCACAAAACACGTCATCCGAGGCCCCGGAAGCAGCCGGCAAGATGATCGTCCACAAGCCCGCAAGCCTGCATCGTGGCGTACACGGTTGTAGGGCCAACGAAGACAAAACTGTTGTGCTTCAACGCCTTTGCTAGTGCAATGGAGTCCGCGGAGGTCGACTGGACTTCCGCAGGGGTGCGTGGTTGGTGATGACCAGCCGGCGCGAAGGACCACACGAGCTGATCAAGGCCACCCCTGTCCCTCAGCAGAACCACGGCATGGGCGTTGGCGATGGCGGCCCTGATCTTGAGGCGGTTGCGGACGATGGTCGTGTCGCTCATCAGTCGCTCATAGTCAGCCTCACCGAAACCGGCAACGGCCTCCACATCGAAGCCCGCGAAGGCAGCCCTGAAGCTCTCACGCTTGCGCAGGATCGTGAGCCAGGACAACCCCGACTGGAAGCCCTCGAGCGTCAGCCGCTCATAGAGGCCGGTCTCGCCGTGAACCGGGACTCCCCATTCTTCGTCGTGATACGCCATGTACTCCGAGGTGCTGGCGGCCCACGAACACCGGGTCACACCGATCTCATCGGTGATCAACCCTTCGGCACTCATCTACGCACCCTTGTCACTCCCGCTCTGGGCCGAGGCTGTCACTGGGCGAGTCGCCGGATGGGGGCAGCGGGGCTCCCGCGTCGGGAAGCGCGGCTCCCGCGGCCTCGAGCTGACGCAGGCGTTCTGCCAGCGCGTCGATGGTCTCATCGACCTGGTCCATGCGATACCCGCGCAGAGCCTGGTCGAAGTGCAGTCCTTTCACATCCTCCGCCGACAGCGATCCGGCCGGGACCCCTGAGAATGCATGGGTGGACGTCGGTTCGGCCATGAAACCACCGATCTTGCCCATGACGGCAGCAGCCGTCAGGCCGATCAGCAGGACCACGATGAGCAAGAAGAAGACGATCACGGGATGATCGTTTCATGCCATACGAGGTTTGGTCCGGTCGCGACCTCCGTCTGCGCCACCGCACATTTGCCGCAGGACACACAGGACTGTTGGCGATCATCAACCGAACCCCGGACTCCTTCTACGACAAGGGGCGCTATGTCGACGACCAGGTCGCCCTGTCTGCCGTCGAGCGCGCCATGGCAGACGGCGCCGATGGCGTCGACGTCGGTGGCGTCAAGGCCGGTCCGGGGCCAGAGGTCAGCGCCGCCGAGGAGCTGCTCAGGGTGGTGCCATTCGTGGCCGCGGTCCGTGCGGCTCATCCGGACCTGCTGATCAGCGTCGACACCTGGCGGGCCAGCGTTGCCGATGCCGCATGTGAGGCCGGGGCGGATCTGATCAACGACGTCTGGGCGGGTCACGACCCGGACCTGTCCGCGGTGGCCGGAGCCCACGGTGCGGCATACCTGTGCGCGCACACCGGCGGCCATCCTCCACGTACCGACCCGCATCGGGTCAGGTACAACGACGTTGTCAGCGAGACCGTCGCGGACCTGACCCGTCAGGTCGAGACCGCCCTGGCCGCCGGGGTCCGTGAGGACGGGTTGTTGATTGATGCCGCACAGGACTTCGGTAAGAACACCTATCACTCGTTGCAGGTGACCGGCCGGATCAGCGCCCTTGTCGAGACGGGATGGCCGGTCCTGCTCGCCGTGTCCAACAAGAAGTTCATCGCGGAGACCCTCGGGCTGGACGGCCCCAAGTCCGACCGCGTCACGGGCACCCTGGCCACCACGGCCATCGCGGTCTGGGAAGGCGTACGGATGGTCAGGGCGCATGATGTGGCACAGACCCGACAGGTGCTCGACATGGTTGCCGGGCTACGCACCGGCTTGCCTGCGCTGGCTCGACGGGCACTGGCTTGATCTGCGCACCCTGCGACTCAACGCATGGCAGTTACTCATCGCGAACCAATGAGATGCGCGATCAATGACGAACCTCCTGCGATTTATGCCAAGGACACTCAGCCGGCGTCCGACTCCTCAGCGTGAGACTGGACAAGCGAGGAGCTGAGCATCTTGACCAGCTCGGGAACGTCTTCCTCGGCCAGGCGCAATGTGGCCCGACAGACGTCGTCCTGCCAGATCGAGAGAACGACCCGGCCGGCATCCGGATGCGACGACACGCGAAGCCGTCTCCCGGCCGCGTCTCGTCCGAGCAACGTGCTGCCCCGACGCGGAAGCGGCGAGATGGTCACCTGGCCAGTATGCGTCCGAAACCATCGCCTCGACGAGGTATCTGCCAAAGATTGAAAGCCTCGAGGCCCCTATTCAGGACGTTTGGCGGCGATGTCGTGGTCTCCGCTGACGATGAGGTGAACGGCTTCGTCCACATCGTCAGTCACGTGCAGAATGTCGACGTCGCTTGCGTTGATGGTTCCCGTCGCCACAGCGCTCTGACGCAGCCACTGGACGAGCCCACCCCAGTACGCCGTGCCCAGAAGCACCAGCGGAAACGACGTCACCTTGCGCGTCTGCACCAGCGTCACTGCCTCGAAGAGCTCGTCCAGGGTGCCGAACCCACCCGGCAGGACGATGAACCCCTGCGCATACTTCACAAACATGGTCTTGCGGGCGAAGAAGTACCGGAAGTTGACCCCCAGGTCGACGAAACGGTTCAGGCCCTGCTCGAACGGCAGCTCGATGCCGAGCCCGACCGACGTGCCACCCGCCTCCAGCGCACCTTTGTTGGCCGCCTCCATTGAGCCCGGACCGCCTCCAGTGATGACCGCATAGCCGGCGGCGGCGAGCGCCTTCCCGACCGCAACTCCCATGGCGTAGTTGGGGTCCTCCGGCTTGGTGCGCGCAGAACCGAACACGCTGACGGCCGGCCCCAGCTCAGCCAGTGCGCCGAATCCCTCGACAAACTCACTCTGGATCCGCATCACCCGCCATGGGTCCGCATGGAGCCAGTCGGGTGGGCCGTCGTTGTCCAGCAGCCGCTGGTCAGCAGTAGTCGGCGGCACCTGGCTACGCCGCAACGTGACGGGTCCGGTGTGGTAGTCGAAGCTCTTCTCGGTCACGGCATCAACCTATCCCGGGCGATCAGGCCAGCCAGCGCAACAGCGCTGCCTCCGCGTCGACCAGCTGCGCGACCGGGCAGAACTCCTGCGGATGGTGCGCCCAGTTGGGGTCTCCCGGGCCGTAGTTCACCGCCGGGATCGACAGCTTCGAGAACAGGGCGACGTCGGTCCAGCCCTCCTTGGCGTGAACCGGAACGCCCAGAGCCTCGACAAACGCCTTGGCTGCCGGACGGTGCAGACCCGGCCGCGCGCCCTCCGCAAGGTCCTTGAGCTCCACGGCATACCCCTCGAAGAGCTCTCGGACATGGGTCAAGGCCTCTTCGCCCGACATGTTGGGGGCGAACCGGTAGTTGACCGTCACCACGCACTCGTCGGGGATGACGTTCCCTGCGCTCCCACCCCGAATGCCGACGGCATTCAGCGCCTCGCGGTAGTCGAGCCCGTCCACGGAGAGGACCCGGGGATCGTAGGCCACCAGTCGGCCAAGGATCGTCGCCGCCTCATGGATCGCGTTGTGACCGTTCCAGGGTCGCGCCGAGTGCGCGGCCTTGCCCGCGGCCTTGACCTCCACCCGCAGGGTTCCATTGCAACCACCCTCGACCGCACCAGCTGTGGGCTCGAGCAGCACGGCGAAGTCGGCTTGGAGCAGCTCGGGCGTGTTGCGCCCCACCCGGGCCAGGCCGTTGCGCTCGTTCTCGACCTCTTCGCAGTCGTAGAACACGTATGTGATGTCGCGCGACGGCTCAGACAGAGCGGCGGCGAGGCGGAGCTGCACGGCCACCCCGCCCTTCATGTCGCAGGTGCCCCGACCGACCAGGTTGTCACCCTCAAGGCGGGCCGGAAGGTTCGGTGGGTCGGTCAACGGGACCGTATCGATGTGACCGGCCAGCACGACACGCTCGGATCGCCCAAGGTTCGTGCGGGCGACGATCGTGTGGCCGTCACGGGTCACGTCCAGGTGGCTCCGCGGGCGCAGGACCGCCTCGATGGCGTCCGCGATCTGCTGCTCGTGACCGCTCACCGACTCGATGTCGCACAAGGCCGAGGTCACGGTGACGACGTCGGCCCCCAGATCGAGACGGGAGGCGGATGGGATGGCGGGAGACATGACAGGCAGGGTATCCGGCGGCGACTCACCTTCCATCCCTCGCCTACGCTTGCCTCATGACGGGTGAGCGAGGTGCTTGGGGGTATGGGCTGGCCACGGTGGCGGCGAGCGGGCAGGTGCTCGACACGTGGTTCCCGGCGCCGGCCCTTGGCCCGGCAGACATCGAGGCGCCCTACGGGCCCCCGGCAGAGCTCGCTGCGGCCGCGAAGGATGACCCCCGGCGGGGCGTTCGCACCCAGGTGGTCCATGTGGCGATCGACCTCGACGCCGCGCCGGCCGACGCCTCCGATGCCTACCTGCGCCTGCACCTTCTCTCACACCGCCTCGTGAAGCCCAACACGATCAACCTCGACGGTATCTTCGCCGTGCTCAACAACGTCGTGTGGACAAGCGTGGGCCCTTGCCCTGCCGAAGACTTCGAGCGCACTCGCATGCGGCTGCTGCACTCCGGCGCCGTCCATGTCTTCAGCGTCGACAAGTTTCCCCGAATGAGCGACTACGTCGTGCCCAGCGGAGTGCGGATCGCTGACGCCAACAGGGTCCGCCTCGGCGCCCACCTGGCCGAGGGCACCACCGTCATGCACGAAGGTTTCGTCAACTTCAACGCGGGGACGCTCGGGACCTCGATGGTCGAGGGCCGGATCTCACAGGGCGTGGTGGTGGGCAACGGTTCGGACATCGGGGGTGGGGCCTCGATCATGGGCACGCTCTCGGGTGGGGGCACCGATCGCATCAGCATCGGCGAACGCTGCCTGTTAGGAGCGGAGTCTGGAATCGGCATCTCGCTCGGTGACGACTGTGTCGTTGAGGCGGGGCTCTACGTGACGGCGGGCACCAAGGTCACGCTTCAGGACGGTCGGGTGGTCAAGGCCGGAGAGCTCTCCGGCAGCTCAGGCATGCTGTTCATCCGCAACTCACTCACCGGGACGGTCGAGGCGCGTTCGCGGATCGGTCAGGGCATCACCTTGAATGCGTCCCTTCATGCCAACCACTGAGGCGCTGATCCCCCAGATGGCTGTTGGCTACGGACGACGACGACGCCGCTGGGTCGGCCGAATCCTGCTTCTTGTCCTCGTCGCGGTGGTGGGAGGGGCCGGCTACATCGGTTACTCCACCTTCACTGAGAACTTCGGCACGCCCGAGTGCCGGGCCACGGCCCTGGGCCAGAGCGTGACCTTCTCGCCCGAGCAGAGCGCCAACGCCGCGACGATCACCGCCATCGCCCTCAAGCGCGGCCTCCCCCCACGAGCCGCCACGATTGCCAATGCGACGGCGATCCAGGAGTCCAAGCTGCGCAACATCAGGTTCGGCGACCGCGACTCACTTGGCCTCTTCCAACAGCGCCCCAGCCAGGGGTGGGGAACCGCGGCACAGATCCTCGACCCCGTCTATGCGACCAACCGCTTCTATGACGCGTTGGTCAAGATCGACGGCTATCAGTCGCTCGAGATCACCAAGGTGGCACAGAAGGTTCAGCGCAGTGCCACTCCCCTGGCGTATGCCGACCACGAGCAGGAGGGACGGGTCCTCGCCTCAACCCTGGCCGGTTACTCCCCCGAAGGCTTTGGCTGTCGGCTGAACTCCGCGACGGTCAGCACACCTGCTGACACCCTGGCCGCCCACCTCACGACCGAGCTCGGCCTCCCGGCCACCGTCGAAGGCACCAAGGTCCGGGCGAAAGGCCGCAGCCCGCAGGAGGCCTGGGCCGCCGGATCCTGGGCCGTAGCGCACGCCGAAGCGGATGGCATCACCTCAGTCACCGTGGGCGATCGGATGTGGACCCGAGCACGTGGTGCCGCGGCATGGTCGTGGCAGGCCGCGAAAAGCACCGAGGCACAGAACTCGGTGACGATCACCAGAATGTGAGCATGTGCGTTCGTGCGTCAGGCCCGTTCCTGGCCCAGGGGCTCAGGATCGGCCTGACGTGAGCACAGGCTCAGGACAGTGCGCGAGCGCTCATCGGCTGGTACTTGCGCTCGGTGGCCCCGATGTAGACCTGACGCGGACGGCCGATCTTGGTCTCGGGGTCTTGGATCATCTCGCGCCACTGGGCGATCCAGCCCGGCAGCCGGCCCAGGGCGAACAGGACGGTGAACATCTTGGGCGGGAAGCCCATCGCCTTGTAGATCAGACCGGTGTAGAAGTCGAC